>JAVBRL010000118.1:0-8742 GCA_031547985.1 Synergistaceae bacterium | reverse complement strand
TCGGCGACCCAATACCAGTCGCTGGCGACGAACGGCGGCTGAACGTCCGCCCCAACGCCGAGCCGAGCCATACGCTCGTAGAGGTCCGTGTCCCCGATTTGGCAGTGAATCACACGATGCTTCCAGGCGTTTTTCCGTTCCCGTTGTAATTCTTCGATCAGATCGAGATATTTTTCGAGCGCTCCGTCGCCGATGTTGTGCGCCGCAATCTGCCAATCGTTCGCGTGCGCGTAGGAGAGCATTTCCTTTAGCGCCTCGTCCGTCCGCACGAAGATCCCCTTCGCTTCGGGCGCGTCAGCGTACGCACCGCGCAAGACCGCCGTACGGGACCCCAGCGAGCCGTCGACGATGATCTTGAGCGGGCCGACATTGAAGTCGTCGTCGCCTTTCCCGGTCGCCCCATGAATGCGTGTGAAACGCTCGAAATCCTCGAGGGAACGAAAGAGGTACTGCTGCGCGGTGCGCACCGGGAGGGCGCCGCTTGCCGCGCACTCGCGATAGATTCGGGTAAGCGAATCCGGCGCGTAGTACAGGTCGAGGTCGTCGCTTTGAACCGACGTCAGCCCAACCTGCGGGAGGCGTCCCGCGATCTCGAGCAGCCAGTTTTTCGCCATCGCCTCCGTCACGGGGGGAAGCTTCCGCTTGACCCATCCGTCGAGCGCTTCACGGCGCACAATGCCGTTGGGCTCGCCCGACACGTCGCGGTCGGCCTGCCCGCCGACGATCGAAAACGCCCGGCCGATCCCCACGGCTTCGAGTCCTTTCGTATTGAGCACCGCGGCGATACCGCAGGCCCGTGTGTAGAGGATCGGCCGATCCGTGCTGATCTCGTCGAGATCGTGACGCGTGGGAAAACGTTTTTCGGCCAGCTTCTCCTGGTTCCAGCCACGGCCGTACACCCATCCCCCCGCGTTGTCGCGCTGGTTTTCGAGATCGGCGCGTCCCCGCTGGATCAGTGCGGCAATGGAGGAGACGTCGAAAAGGGGCGTCACCCCTAGTGATTTTCCCGTTTCCATCAGGTGAAGGTGCGTATCGTAAAAACCGGGCAGAAGCGTACGCCCTCCGAGGTCGACGTACTCCGCGTCGGAAGGGGCGAGCGACTTCACATCGCCGTCGTTGCCCACGCACCGGACTTTGCCGCTCTCCACGAGCAAAGCGGAAGCCGTGCGTTCGTCACCACACGGACGCACGTTCCCATTGAAAAAAGCGATCGACCGCGTCATCGAACGTCACCTTTACGCAAAACGAGCCCCGGAGTTCGGCCTGTGAACCCGTTTTCGTCGACAACGCGCACTCCGTTAACAAAGACAGCTTCGATCCCGAGCGGGTAGCTCTCCGGCTCGTCATAGGTTGCCGTGTCGCGGATCGTTTCGGG
The DNA here is from genome assembly GCA_031547985.1 of Synergistaceae bacterium. Lineage (GTDB taxonomy): Bacteria > Synergistota > Synergistia > Synergistales > Synergistaceae > JAVBRL01. Next base: position 7,367 of record JAVBRL010000118.1, on the reverse strand, counting down.
GTCGAAGACGACGAGGTCGGCCCAACACCCCGGGGCGATGCACCCGCGATCGGCCAGCCCCAGGATTTTAGCGGGGTACGACGTGATCTTGCGGACCGCTTCCTCGAGCGGGAAAAGTTTCCCCAGCCCGGAGTAGTCGTGCAAAAATTTGGGATACGCCCCGTAGAGGCGCGGATGCGGACGGCCGCCGTAGATGCCGTCGCTACCGACCGTCGCGCAAGGGTGAGCGAGCACCTTCGCGAGCACCTCCTCCGAACCGTAGAAGCTGATCATCGTGACGGCAAGACGCTCCTCGGCCAAGAGATCGCAGACCATGTCGATCGGATCGAGCTCCAGGCGCGCGGCGATCTCCTCGCACGAAAACCCCTCCATCCAGCGGTTTTTATCGAGCGTCACGGCGGAAACGATGATGTTCCCCCACCCCACCGAGATCTGTCGGTTGTGCCACACGTCGAGCCCTTTTTTGAAATCGGCGTGGATGCGCTCGCGGAACTCCGGCTTGCGCAACGAGGCGATGAGCGCCTCCGTCCCGTCCTGGAACGTCCACGCCGGAAGCACGGCGGTCAAGACGGTGCTCCCCGCAAGGTAGGGGTAGCGGTCCCATGAAAGGCCGTGACCGTTCGCCACGAAATCGTCGGCCTTGCGGAGCACATCGTCCATGATCGGCCAGTTCATACGCCCGTACGCCTGGAGGTGCGAAACGTGCAGGTGAGCTCCCGACCGGCGCGCCACGTCGCAGACTTCGTCGAACGAACGCCCGAGCCCATATCCCTCGTCGCGCTGGTGCACGACGAAGATCCCTCCCACGCGAGCGACCTCGCGGTTCAGTTCGACCAGTTCCTCCGTGTCGCAGTAAGAACACGGGGGATAGATCAGACCGGTCGACAAGCCGAAAGCCCCGTCGTCCAGGCAGCGTGCCAGCTCCCGCCGCATCGCCCCAAGCTCTTCGGGTGTCGCTTTGCGTTCGCTCATGCCCAGCGCCGCGATGCGGATGGGACCGTGGCTCGCCAGAACGGCCACGTTGCACGGCAACGGGCGCGCCTCGAGCGCGCCCAGATAATCCGCAAAAGTCCCCCACGTCCAGCGCTCCGGGGGAACGATGCCGTCGAGCCCCGCCAGGAGATCCGCCAAAAGCGCACGATCTACGGCGGCCACCGGAGCCGCGCCCAAGCCGTCCTGGCCCAGCAGGTCGGTCGTCACGCCCTGGCGAATTTTGGCGTCCGGAACGCGTTCTTGGAAAAACGCCAGATCCATGTGCGTGTGCATATCGATAAAACCGGGACAGACGACGCACCCTTTCGCGTCGAAGACGGGGCTTGCTCCGGGATCAGCGGATCCGACGGCGCGGATACGTCCCCCCTTGATCGCGACGCTCCCTTCGTAACCCGGCGCGCCCGTCCCGTCGACGATGCGCGCGTTTTTCACGACCAGATCGTACATTTCCGTTTTCCTTTCGTCCTAACGATCCAAGCGGTACTTCGCCCGTTTGCTCGTGCGACAGCCGCACGCGGCAAGCGCTTCGGCGATTTTCACGCCGGAGGCCACGCCGCTCACCACGGGAACCCCGAGTCGTTCGCTCATCCGGTCCGCAAGACCAGCGAATCCCGCGCATCCCAGGATGATGACTTCGGCGAAATCCTCTTCGATCGCCCGTAAACCCGCGTCCAAAAGCCGTTGCTCCATGGGAGCGTCGCTTGCTTCATCGACAGCGCGGAGCGACGCGCAACGTTCCTGAAAACCGTATTTTCTGACGAGTTCTCTCTTTTTGGGAACGGAGGCAAGGCCGGTCTGGAGGATTGTGAAACGCTCGCCAAGCATCATCGCGAGCATCATCGACGCTTCTCCAATCCCGACGACCGGTTTTTCCGTCAGCTCGCGAAGCGCATCCACGTTCGGGTCGCAGGCGCATGCGACGACGAAGGCGTCATAGACGGACTCTCCTTGTTCGACGTACCGGAGCATTCCCGGCGCGGCCTGCAGGTCGTCGAGACACGTGTCGATGAAGCGGGGAGCGCTTTTGACGTCCACGCAATCGATTTCCGTCCCCGGCGCGGCGACGGCAAGCGCCTCCTGGCGAATCGCGTCGGTGAAAACCGCGTCGGAATTCGGGTTGATCACAAGAAGTTTCATCGCACATCCTCCAAAAGATTCGAATTGGGTTTTAAAGCGGCGCTTCGAGTGCTGCGAACAGCTGGGGCACACATTGCAGAACTCCTCCTTCGGACGATTTTCAAGCGATGGAGCAAGAACGCGTTTTCAAACAGGAGCGCGATTGACAAATTGAAATGTTGAAAATATAATATATTCATGAAAAATGCATGTCAATAAGAAATATTTGCATGTCGTTCCCATAAGTCGGCTTGACGCTTCGCCAGCACCCCTGTTTCGAATGGAGGATCCCTCATGAACGATCCGAAGAAAACGAATCGCCGCTCGCAGTCCGCTTCCTGGCGGCATATTCCATTCTCAACGTAGGAGGCGGACCGGATGTCTTCTTTGGCCCAACCCAAACGAAGAAAGATCCTCTCGCTCAGCGACCAGCTCGTCGACGCGATCAAGGAGAAGATCGTCAACAACGAATACGCTCCCGGATCCGTGCTGCAGATCGACGTGCTGGCGGCCGAACACGATGTGAGCACGACCCCTGTGAGGGAGGCTCTGCTACGCCTGATGGGAGAGGGGTTCGTCTCCTTCATGCGCAACAAGGGCGCCATCGTGGCGGACATCGACGACGCCGTGATCTCCGACGTATACGAATACCGCTCACTCCTGGAGGAGCACGCGGCGGTTCACGCCTGCTCGCTCGACCTTCCCGAGATCCGCGAAATCGAACACGACATGGTTCTGCTCGCCAAACACCTGCACGATTTCAACCTTTATCAGAAAACGGACAACGCTCTGCACGACCTCCTGGCCTCGGTGGAACCCAATTCCATCATACAAGAGTCGTTGTACAAGCTCAAAAGCCAATCGACGCGGCTTCGCAACTTCGCCGAAAGGACGCCCTTCCCCGAATCGGACGTCAAAGAGATCAACGGCGAACATCTGGAAATCGCCCGGGCGATCAAAAGCAAAGACGCTCCCCGCGCGAAGCGGGCTATCGCTACCCACTTGGAGAATTCGAAAAACAGGACCATCGACGCCCTGACGCGCAACACGGACACTCAAGACGCGTTTCACCCATCGGAGGTATCACATAAGAGATGATGTTATTCCAGCAGCTCATCAACGGCCTTTCGCTCGGCTCCGTCTACGCTCTCATCGCCGTGGGGTATTCGCTTGTCTACTCCATTCTTCTTTTTTCCAACTTCGCTCACGGCAGCTTTCTGGTCATCGGCGGCTACATCTGCTACTACTTGCTCAACACCCTGGGGTACGGCATCTGGATCTCGGGGCTGGGCGCCATCGTGGGGGCCGGCATCTCCGCCATCCTCGTGGAACGCCTCGCGTACAAACCGATCCGCGAACGCGCCTCCGTCACCCTCTACCTGATGATCGCCTCGCTCGGCATGTCGATCTTCATCGAAAACCTGCTGATCGTCACCGTGGGCGGACGTTTCCGCGCGCTGCCCGCCGTGATTCCGTCCGACCCCGTAAACCTGTTCGGAATCGCCACGACGAGCCAGTTCGACCTGCTCTCTTTGGCCACGTCCATCATCTTTCTCGGCATCCTGCAACTGTTTTTGATCAAGACGAAATGGGGACTCGCCATCCGCGCGGCGGCTTACAATCTCCGCATCGCGGAAATTTTAGGCGTCAACGTCAATCTGCTCGTCTCGATCGTCTTTTTCGTCGCAGGACTTCTGGCCGGTGTGGGCGGCATCTTCCTTTCCGTCCGTTACACACTCTTCCCGCAACTCGGGGCCATCACGACGAAGGCGTTCGTCGCGGCCGTCATCGGCGGCCTGGGGTCCCTGCCGGGGGCGGTCGTGGGGAGTTTGATCCTGGGCCTCGCGGAGATGCTCGTCGCCGGTTTCATCTCGAGCCAGTTCCGCGACCTCGTCGTCTTCCTGCTTCTGATCGTCTCGCTCATCATCCGCCCCACGGGACTGTTCGGCAAATCGCTCGGAGAGAAGGTGTAATTCACATGGGGGCATATATGGAAGGAATCGTCATCCTACTCGCCATCAACTGCATCGCGGCGCTCGGGCTTTCCCTGCTCACCGGTTTCATCGGCATTTTCAGCATCGGGCACGCCGGCTACATGGCCATCGGCGCCTACGCGGCCGCCGTGCTCACGACCGAGTACGGCATCCACTGGCTTCCTTCTCTCTGTTTCGCGGGGATCGTCTCCATGATCGTCGCGTGGCTCATCGGCATCCCCACGCTCAAGCTCAGCGGCGACTACTACACGATCGCCTCGCTCGGCTTGGGAGAAGCGATCCGTCTCATCATCGAAAACGGGGGATCGCTCACGCGCGGGGCGCGCGGTTACCCCGGCATCGATAACTTCACGACGCTTCCCGTCGCCCTCGGCTGCTTTCTGGTCCTCGGAGTCCTCATGGCCTGCCTCGTCAAGAGCAGCTACGGACGCGCGTTCAAGGCCTGCCGCGACGACCGCCTGGCCGCGTCGCTCATCGGCTTCAAGACGTCATACTACCGCATCCTCGGGCTGGCGATCTCCGCGTTCTACTGCGGCGTCGCTGGAGGGCTCATGGCCGGCTTCATGTCGTTCATCCAGCCGGCCATGTTCGACGGCGGCAAATCGTCCGAGCTCACCGCGATTGTCGTTTTCGGCGGCATGGGATCGCTGAGCGGGACGCTCCTCGGCTCCGTCGTCATCACGCTCGTGACGGAGATATTCCGCCCGATCTCGCAATACCGCATGCTGATCTACGGGTTGGCCCTCCTGCTCGTCATCATCCTGCGCCCCGACGGCATCGTGGGACAGCGGGAGATCCTCCCCCTGTCCAAGGTCAAGGCACTCTTCACGCCCCGCTCGCGGGCGGGCGGCACCGGGGAGGCTTGACGTCCGATGGCCCTTTTGGAACTGCAAAACGCGACGAAACGATTCGGCGGCGTGACGGCGGTCGACGACATGTCCTTCTCGATCGAAAAAGGCGAGCTCGCAGCCTTGATCGGCCCCAACGGAGCCGGCAAGACCACGATCTTCAACCTCGTCACGGGAGTCTACTCTCCCGACGCCGGCGACATCCTCCTCGAGGGGCGCTCCATCAAAAGCGCCTACACATATGACATCACGAAGCTCGGAATCGCGCGCACATTCCAGAACCTGCGCCTCTTCCCGACGTCCACGGTGCTCGAAAACGTCATGGTGGCCGCGCAGCACCAGTACCCCTACACATTTTTCGAGGCCACGACACACTGGGGACGTTGGAAGCGACAGGAACGCCGGATCGAGGAACGCAGCATGGAGATCCTCGCCACGCTGGGACTCGCCGACCGCGCGCAACAACTCGCGGGAACGCTCCCTTACGGCCTGCAGCGGCGGCTTGAGATCGCCCGCGCGTTATCGCTGAATCCGAACCTCCTCCTGCTCGATGAACCCGCCGCGGGTATGAACGAGGAGGAAGTTAGCCAGCTGAACAGCCTGATCGTCGAGATCCACAAGCAACTGAAGCTCACGATCTTGCTCATCGAACACCACATGGACCTCGTGATGGCCATCTGTCCGCACGTCATCTGCATCAACTTCGGCGCGAAAATCGCCGAAGGGTCTCCCGGCGAGATCACGTGCCACCCCGAAGTCCTCACGGCATACCTGGGAGAGTAGGTGGTGCGCATGACTCTGCAAGACACGCAAAACGCACAAAAAAATTCGCTGCTTCAAGTCCGGGGGCTCTCGGTCAACTACGGAGCCATCCGCGCGCTGCAATCGATCGACCTCGACGTCTACGAAGGCGAGATCGTCTCCGTCATCGGCGCCAACGGCGCGGGCAAGTCCACGCTCATGAACGCCGTCATGGGGACGGTAAAGGTGGCGGGGGGCACCATCTCGTTCCAGGGAAAGCCCCTACCCGTCAAAAGCTACCACCGCGTGTCGCTGGGGCTCGCCATCTCGCCGGAGGGGCGGAAAGTCCTGGCCCCGCTCACGGTGTTGGAGAATCTCCGTATGGGCGCTTTCTCGCAGCACGACAAAGCGCAGATCGCCCAGGACATCGAAAAGATGTACACGCTTTTTCCACGCCTTCGCGACCGCCACTACCAGTACGCGGGGACGCTTTCGGGCGGCGAACAGCAGATGCTCGCGATCGCGCGCGCGCTGATGGCGCGCCCCAAGCTCCTGCTGCTCGACGAACCGTCGCTGGGCTTGGCACCCATCATCATCAAGGAGATCTTCAACGAGCTGCTGGAGATCAAGAAAATGAAAACGACCATCCTGCTCGTGGAGCAAAACGCACGACAAGCCATGATGCTCTCGGACAGGACGTACGTCCTGCAGACCGGCCGCCTCGTCATGACGGGCGCCTCGAGCGAACTGCTCGAGATGCCCGAGATCAAAAGCGCGTACCTCGGAGGTTGAACAACCATCCGAACACAACGAAAGGAGGTAAGGCCGACGCAGAGACTCCACGGTTTTGTCGTCGTTTGTCACGAAAAGAATTTAAAAAGCGTCACCCAATATAACGCACTTCGGAAAAGGAGAGATTCAGATTGAAGAAACTGTGTCTCACGCTTATCGCGCTATTTGTTGTCTGTCAGGCCGCGTTCGCCGCGGCGCCCGACCCAACGAAACCGCCCGTGAAGATTGGGCTTCTGGCGGCGCTCACCGGCGGCGGAGCCATCTGGGGAGAACACCACCAGAAGGCCGCCGTGATCGCGATCCAGGAGATCAATGAAAGCGGCGGTATCGACGGGCGCCGAGCGGAGCTCGTCGTCTACGACACGAAAGGACGCGCGGAGGACGCCGTCAACGGACTGCGCCGCCTCGCGGAAGTCGATAAAGTCATCGGTGTCGCCGGCACGAACATGAGCGGCCTGCAGCTCGCCATGCTCGCCGTCAGCGAACGCGCCAAAGTGCCCATCATGGCCCTCTCGGCCACGAACCCCGCCGTCACCGTCGACCCCAAGACCGGCAAGTTGCACCCCTATTCCTTCCGCATCTGCTTCACGGATCCCTATGTGGCGGAGAGCATCGCTGATTTCGCGATCAACGACATGAAGAAAAAGACGGCCATCTGCTTCAGCGACGTTGGCAGCGACTACTCCGAGGGGATGACACAGTTCTTCGAGGAGCAGTACAAGAAGCTCGGCGGGACGATCAAGGGACGCTTCGGCTACCGCGAGAACGACGTCGACTTCCGCGCGCAGGTTACGAACGCCAAGGCCACGGGGGCGGAGATCGCCTTCCTGCCGGGGAACTACAAAGAACTCGCGCTGATCATGAAGCAGTGCCACGAGATGGA
>JAVBRL010000255.1:0-4191 GCA_031547985.1 Synergistaceae bacterium | reverse complement strand
TTCGCCGCTTCCATGTCGAGCGGCTCATGGGCGACGGTGCCGTTCGTGAGGTTCACGCGAATGACTTTTCCGGTCCAGCCGTACATGCTACTTCACCTCCGCGAGCGCCTTGCGCATTTTTTCGGAGAAGTCGCGTTTCTTGTTCAGGATCTCCTGTTCGGCGGGCAGATAATCGAGCGCTTTGCTGGGGCAGAAGGCGACGCACTGTGGCGTGCCCTCGCACTGGTCGCACTTGACGGCCTCTTTCGCCGCGCGGTTGTAGGCGACGTTGCCGAACGGGCACGCCATCACGCACATGCGGCAGCCGATGCACTTGGCGGCGTCGAACTGCACGACGTCCGTTTCGTCGTCCTGCCACAGGGCCCCCGTTTTGCAGGCGGCCTTACAGGCGGGCTCGGCGCACTGGAAGCACGTCATGGGGATGTTGCTGCCGGCTGTGTCGAAGCGAAACACGTTCATGCGCGAGAGCGTCGGGCGAAATTCCCCCTCGTGGGCCAGCGAGCAGGCCAGCTCGCAGCTGCCGCAGCCGATGCACTTTTCCGGATAGACCATCAACACTTTTTTGGCGTTTTTTGCGTTTTGCATGTCTTTAAAATCCCCCTCTCTTATTTTGTTTTGCTCCCCCAAGCAAACGGACGATTTAAAGCCCCCTTTCCAGTGTGCCCAGTGTGGCGCTGTAAATGGCGCGCCGGCAGTGTTCGCAGGTGCGTGCCTCCTCCGCGGGCGTCTTCGCCCACGCGAGCTGTTCGGGCGTCGCGAAGCGGCGTCCGCAGCGCGCGCACGCGACCAGTTCGAACTGACGGCCCCAGATCGCGCGGCCGCTTTCCGAATCCGTGTACGTGATCTTTCCCGTGGGGCAGACCTCGGCGCACGAAAGGCAGCCGATGCAGTCGCTCGCCGGTTCGTCGTACGGGGCGCTGACGAAGCGGTCGAAGCCCGTGCGCGCGAGTTCGATCGCGTTCGTGCCGTTCGCCTCGCAGGCGCGTACGCAGCGCGAACAGCGGATGCACAGGTCGCGCTCGTGCGCAAAACGCTCTTCGGGCTCGACACCGTATTCGCGCGCGAGTTTCTGAATGACCGGAGCTTTGGGGTTGCGGTTCACGAGCAGCCCGATCACGAATCGCCGCGCCGCCAGCACGCGTTCGCTGGCCGTTTTCACGTCGACCGGCGCCGTGACGGGGTACATACAGGAGGCAACGAGTCGCGACCGCCCCTTTTGTTCGATCTCCACCACGCAGACGCGGCAGTTGCCCATGGGGGGCAGGCCCTCGTGGTGGCAAAGGCGTGGGATCGCGACGCCGCAGGCGTCGGCCGCCTGCATCAGCGTGGTCCCGGGTGCGACGGAGAGCGTGTATCCGTCGAGCGTGATTTCGATCATGGCGTGCATGGCGCACATGGCAAAGACCTCCTCGCGGGCGAGATCGCGTTGACGGGACAGACGTCCAGGCATGCCCCGCAGCCGACGCACGCGTGCGGATCGACCGCGTGCGTTTTTTGCCGCTCGCCCGATATGGCGTTTTGGGGACAGATTTTTTTGCACAGCCCGCAGCTGACGCAGGCGTTCGAGATTTCGGCGGCGTAAAGCCCGGAGCAGACGCCCGCGCGGCAAAAGCGCTCGCGCACGTGCTCTTCGTATTCGTCGCGGAAATGCCGGATCGTCGAGAGCACGGGGTTCGGGGCCGACTGTCCGAGCCCGCAGAGGGCCGTGTCGGCCAGGGCGCGCGAATCGCGCTCCAGCAGGTCGATATCTCCGGGCTGTCCGCGCCCGCAAGCGATATCCGCCAGCACCTGGCGCATCTTCACGAGCCCCTCGCGGCAGGGAGCGCATTTGCCGCACGACTCGCCGACTAGAAACGACGTGAAGTATCGCGCCACGTCGACCATACACGTGCGGTCGTCCATCACGATCATGCCGCCCGAGCCCATCATCGAGCCCGCGCGTTCGAGCGTGTCGAAGTCGACGCCCAGGTCGAGCGCATCGGCCGGCAGGCAGCCGCCCGACGGGCCGCCGGTCTGCACGGCCTTGAACGCGCGCCCTTTTTTGACGCCGCCGCCGATGTCGTAGATGATGCGGCGCAACGTCGTTCCCATGGGGATTTCCACCAGCCCCGTGTTTTCGACCTTGCCGACCAGCGCCAGGATTTTCGTTCCCGGGCTTCCCTCGGTGCCGATGGAGCGAAATGTTTCGGCCCCTTCCAGTACGATCTGCGGCACGTTGGCCCACGTCTCGACGTTGTTGAGCACCGTGGGGAGTTCCCACAGCCCTTTTTCGGTCGAGCGGACGTATTTGACGCGCGGCGTTCCGCTGCGCCCCTCGATGGAGGCCATCAGCGCGGTCGATTCGCCGCAGACGAAGGCGCCTCCGCCGCGGCAGACCTGCGCGTCGAACGAAAAGCCCGTGCCCAGGATGTCCTCGCCCAGCAACCCCAGCGCGCGCGCGTCGGCGAGGGCGCGGTCGATATTGGCGAGCGACTGCGGGTATTCGTTGCGGATGTAAAAAAATCCCTGCGTGGCTCCGACGGCGTAGGCGCCCAGGATCAATCCTTCGAGCACGGAGTGCGGGTCGCCCTCCATGAGGCTGCGGTCCATGAACGCGCCGGGGTCGCCTTCGTCGCCGTTGACGAGGACGTATTTGACGTTTTTGTCTTTGGGATCGGTTTCGTTCGGCGACGTCGCGGCGCGCCGGCACGATTCCCACTTCGCGCCGGTGGGAAACCCGCCGCCGCCGCGTCCTCTCAGCCCCGAACGCGTCACGGCCTCGCAGACGGCTTCGGGCGACATCGATGCGAACGCTTTTTCGAGGGCGCGATAGCCGCCTTGGGAGATATAGTCGTCGATCGAGCGCGGGTCGGTGTGTCCCATGCGGGCCAGGACGCGTTTGGTCTGGAGGGCCGAAAAGGGGACCCTGTCGGACGTCGGGGCGTCGACGTCGTTTTTCAAGGGCGACAAGCGCGCGATCGGCGTGTCGCCGAGCACGCTTTTTTCGATGATCTCACGGGCGTCGGACGGTTTGACGCCGTGGTAGATCCACCCCTTCGGTTCGATTTCGACGACCGGCCCGCGTTCGCACTGCCCGTGGCAGCCCGCGTGTTCGATTCTCAGGCCGATTTGGGCCGCCGAGGCGATACCGCGCGCCGCCGTTTCGAGCGCGCTCAGGACGTCGCGGCTGCCGTTCGCGAGACAACCCGTGCCGCCGCACACCCAGACACTCGGAGCGGCGTTTTGCGCGCGCGCGGCCTCGAGGCGCTCGCGATAGGCGCGCAGGTCCGAGACGTTTTTCAGTTTCTTTTTATTAATAGAGGGAGATGTCTTTTTTGGATTTTCTTTTGTTTTTTTCATTTTTTCACGGGTCCCTCGGTTCCTCGATGATCCGTTTCACGGTCGCCGCGTCCGCTTTGCCGAACGTTTTTTCCCCCGCCACGACCACGGGCGCCAGGGCGCAGGCCCCGAGGCAGTTGACGGTTTCGAGCGAAAAACGTCCGTCAGGGGTCGTCGAACCGTTTTCGACGCCGAGCGCGCGCTCGAGCTTGGCGAGCACGGCGCCCGCCCCGCGCAAGTGACATGCCGTTCCCATGCACAACTTGATCTCCACGTCCCCTTTCGGAACGAGGCTCAGCGATTTGTAAAACGTGGCGACGGCGTAGACGCGGCTGTCCGGAACGTCGAGATATTCGGCGACGGCTTTCATCTCCGAAACGGGAAGGTATTTGCGGGCGGCCTGAATGTCTTGAAGAATCGGCAACAAAAAGCGCGGATGCGGTGGATACGTGCTCAAAATCTCCTGCGTGGTGCGACTGATCTTCCCCAAAAGATCACCCCCAACGAAGCACGAAGAGTCGATATGGCTTTGATTGCTCTCCATTTTACTTGTTTCGCCGAAAAAATGATAGAATCGCGCCATGAATTTTTACGACCAGGTGTACCGAATCGTGGCGAAGATTCCGCGCGGCAAAGTGGCGTCCTACGGGCAGATCGCGTCGTGGTGCGGCAGTTGGCGGGCCTCGCGGGCCGTGGGCTATGCGATGTTTCGTGCGCCGCGCGCGCGTTCGCTGCCGTGTCACCGGGTGGTCTACAGCGACGGCTCGCTCGCGGCGCCGGCCGTTTTCGGCCCCGGCGTGCAACGCCGTCTGTTGGAAAAAGAGGGCGTCGCCTTCACGCCCGACGGCCGCGTGAGGATGGGCGAGTATGCGT
>JAVBRL010000002.1:0-3293 GCA_031547985.1 Synergistaceae bacterium | reverse complement strand
CGGAGGGGCCGCTTCGGTTCTTGTTCCCGCTCTGGCTTCGCGATTTGGCGTGCCCGTGCGGGTTCTCGAAAACGCGCCCTATATTTCCGCGATCGGTGTGGCGACGGCGCTTCTGCGCGAGCACGTCGAACGCAGCGTCGTCAACCCGAACGAACGCGATGTGAGAAGCCTGCGTGAACACGTCGAGGCACTCCTTTTGGAATCGGGAGCTCGGCCCGAGACGATCGAGGTCCACGTCGAGGTCGACCGGCGAAAGAACGTGCTTTCGTGCACGGGAACGGGGGCTCAGGAGTTGCGGACACCCGGCGGATTTGAGAAAACTCTCTCGGATGACGAACTTTTAAAAACGCTCGCTCCTTTATTCGACGAACCTCCGCACTGCTGCGTCACCCTCGGAAAGCGCCGACTCTACGAAGGAGTCGCGCAGAAAACACGTTTTTGGGGTTTGCTGCGCGAACGCGCGCGCGTTCATGTCCTTGTAGAAAGCGACGGAACGCTTTTGCTTGAAAGCTTGCAAGGGCGGTATCGACTCGTGAAAGCGGCCGATGCGCGTGGGGCGGCCAGCGAGCTGGGCGAGGAGTTGTCGTTTTATTCGGACGCTGGGGGGAGCTGGCCGAAAATCCGTTTGGCGACGCCGACGCGGCTTCACGATTACGCAGGGCTCACGACGCCCGATCAGCTTTTGGCGATGCTCGCGATGGACCTTGAACGCATCTCGCCCGATCAAGAAGTGCTCCTGATCGCGGAGCCGAGGTGACGGACATGCGTGACGCGCACGAACTCGCGGTGATCGATTCCGCCGCGGCGCCGCTCGCGTTCACCCGTTGGGAGCGCCGGGGGCCCCCGAAAATTTTTCTGAACCGGCGGCGTATTGGCGAATTCGCGCACCGGATCGGGCGAAGCGAACGGGAGGTCCTCGCGTGGTGTTACGCGCACGAACTCTTTCACGTGAAAAATCCGGATATCCAGGACGAAACGCGGGCGCACGCTTTCGTTAAGCGTCTTTTCAAGTTATCCTTTGATCCGGGAGATCTTGAATAATACAATAAAAGAGTCAAAAAATCTTTTGCGGGGGAAATCTTCCCCCGCGCCCCCCGTTCTTAAAGAATAGGGGTGCAGGGGATGCTATCCCCTGCAAGTTTTTATCTTAAAGGGGGTTTGAAAATGAATCGATTTGTGAGGACCCTGAGCGAACGTTCTTTTTCGTTGATCGTGAGCCTGCCGGAAAATCGTTTCGACCTGGCGAAGGCGGCCTGGGAAAGCGGAGCCGACGCGATCAAAGTGCACTTGAACCTCTCGCACCGCGCGAGCGGAACACGATTCGAGCGTTACGCCTTCTATGAAAACGCACTCGACGAGATCTGCGAACAGAGCCCCGTCCCGGTTGGAGTGGTCCCCGGTGACGGTGTGGGGATCGTGCGGGAGACGTTCGACGAATGGAGTACGAAATCGTTCGATTTCGTCTCTCTCTACCTGCACGACGCACCCGCCTGCGTTTTGAACATGGAGGGGATGGCGCTGATGATGGCCTGTGGCTCGAATTACGACCTCGAGGAAGCGGAAGAGTTCAAGGTGTTGGGGATCGAAGCGCTGGAGGCCTCGATCATCCCTCCGGACGGTTACGGTGCGCCCTTGTCGTTGCGCGACCTTCTGCACTATCGGATGCTCGTGGAGCATTCCGGATTGCCGGTCGTCGTTCCGACGCAACGAGCCATCCTGCCGGAAGAAGTCCGTGCATTACGGCAAGTCGGCGTGAGCGCGCTCATGATCGGTTCCATCGTCATCGGCAAACCGGCGACGCCCGAAAATATCGCGCGCGCGACAGAGCAATTCCGCCAAGCCATCGACGACACGGCGTTCTGGGACTGATTCGCGCTTTTCGCGGTGAAGATCGGATACCTGCCGCTCGACAGCCGCCCCTGCAACGCGCGCTTTCCGTGCGATCTCGCGAGCGGAAGTGACGTCGAACTCGTTTTGCCCACGCCGTCCGCTCTTTCGACGCGCGACACGATGCCCCGTTTCGAATCGATCCGGGATTTTTTGTCTTCGGGGAGCGATTGGGACGCCGCGATCGTGTCGCTCGACGCGCTCTGCTATGGAGGGTTGGTCGCCGCGCGTGGATTCGGAGAGCTCACGCGGCTTTCGTTTTGCCTCGAGCGCCTCGCGTGGCTCGACGAACTGAAGGCGGTCAACCCTGGCGTTCGGATCATACTCTTTGGGGTCGCCGCACGAAGCGGCGTCGCGGTATTGAAAAAAGAAGACCTGGCGCATTGGGAAAAATTGCAAATGTATAGCCGCCTCGCCTGGCGGTCGGCCTGCGGTGATACGTGGGCCGCATGTGAAGCCGAGCGACTCGAACACGAGCTGCCGTCCGAGGTTTTTGGCTCGTGGAAGCAAGCGCGCGAGCGCAACGCGCACGTCTTGCGTGAGGCGCTTGAGCGCGTCGCCGTCGGCACAGTAGACGATTTTACGGTCTATCAGGAAGACTGCGAACCGGAGGGGCTACATCGTTTCGACCGAGAGCTTTTGCTCGAGCGAATCGGTCAACTTGGGATCGATGAGCGCGCGCGTATAACGAACGGAATTGACGAGGCGGGATGCGTGGCCTTGGCGCGCGCGATCAATGAATTGCATGGTGCCGCGCCGGCCGTTTGGACGGAATGGATCGGGAACGCGCCTGGCGATGAGGAACGTATCCTGTTTTACGAGGATCGTCCGGTGCGGGAGAACGTGCGCGCGCATTTGGTAGCGGTGGGGTGTTGCGAGGCGCGCTCTCTTTCCGAGGCCGACTTTGTGCTCGCTTGCGTTTTGTCTCAAGGGGCGCAATGCGATTTGGCTCTTGGAGGGCGCGACGATACGCCTATGAGGTACGCACAAACGTGTATCTCGCGCCTCGCGAATTGTTCCGAGCGAGTTTCGACGTATTGCGCGGACCTGATCTGTGTCAACGGGGGATCGATCACGCTATTGAGCGCCGTGCGCGACGCCGGATTGCTGGAGGGTTCTAAAAAATCACTTTCGGGCTACGCCGCGTGGAACACGGCGTCGAATAGTATCGGCACGGCGATCGCTCAAGGAGTTGTTTCTCATGTGCTGGAAAATCGCGAGGCGCAGCGGCGTTTTTTTCTGGAGCGTCTCTTGGACGACGGAAGTTATCAAGGAAATGTACGCGAAGCGCTCATGCGTGGGGCCTCGGGCGTCGACGCTTGGAAGTTGCCGGACGGGTTCGAGGAATCGATCGGTTTGAGCGCGCTGCTCGAAAAAAATTTGCGCGCGTTCGACGCGTCGCTTGC
>JAVBRL010000164.1:0-3950 GCA_031547985.1 Synergistaceae bacterium | reverse complement strand
ATCGGCAGTTCGATTATAATAGCGTAAATTTCAACGTTTTTGGGAGGGGTCGGAATGGTTGTTCTTCCTGTGAGCACGGTCATGACGAACCTGCGCTCGTCTTCGGGCGAGTTGCGTGACAGTCTTTGACCTGCCTGCTGTTAAAAAACGCATTACGGAGCTGACGGAGCAGACGACGCAAGAGGGTTTTTGGGAACGGGAAGACGCGCAGGGCATCACGCGCGAACTCGCGCAAACCCAGGACCGTTATCGGATCTGGGAGGAGATCGAAGGCGAGCTCGAAGAAGTCGAAACTCTCGCGGAGTTGATTGCGCAGAGCGCGGACGCCGATCTTCAGGAAGAGTTTTATGAACGCGCGGAAAAGCTCGGGCGCGAGATTGGCCACGCGCAAACGATTGTATTGCTTGATGAAGAGTACGACGACACTACGGCCATCCTGTCCGTGCACGCGGGGTCCGGAGGGCTCGACTCGCAGGATTGGGCCGAGATGCTTTATCGCATGTACCTGCGCTGGGCCGAGAATCGCGGCTACAAGGTCCGCCTGCTCGACGAGCTGCCGGATCAGGAGGCGGGGATCAAGAGCGTGACGATCGAGATCAAGGGGCCTTATGCCTATGGCTACCTCAAAGGGGAGTCGGGGGTGCACCGCCTCGTGCGCATCTCGCCGTTCGACTCCGCCAAACGGCGGCATACGAGCTTCGCGTCGGTCGAAGTGGTGCCGCTTCTGCCGGAGACGGCGGAGATCGAGATCCGCCCCGAGGACATCAAGCTCGACACGTTTCGGGCGAGCGGTGCGGGTGGGCAGTACGTCAACCGCACGGACTCGGCCGTGCGGCTTACGCATACGCCGAGCGGCATCGTCGTGAGCTGCCAGGTGGAGCGTTCGCAGCACATGAATCGCGCGACGGCGATGCAGATGCTCCGCTCGAAGCTCTTCGAGCGGCAGCTGCGGCAGCGCCGCGAGCAGCTCGCGGCGCTCAAGGGGGAAAAACTTTCGATCTCGTGGGGAAGCCAGATACGCTCCTACACGCTCCAGCCCTTCCAGATGGCCAAGGACCACCGGTCGGGGCTCGAAGTGGGGAACGTGCAGGGGGTCTTGGACGGAGATCTCGACGACCTGCTCACCGCGTACCTGCGTTTTTTGAAGACGGGGCGTACGAGCGGGCAGGGAGGAGGCGAGGAGGACGCATGAGGGCAAAGAGCGCGGAATTCGAGAACGTTCGGACGCTTTGGATTTGGAAAGGCCTTTGGGTCGTCCTGTTTTTGCTGTTTGTCGTCGCATGTCCCTTGCTGGCGGCGGACGCGACCAAAACACCCAAAACGCCCCAAACGCGGCCGTTCGTTCCCGACGAACCGATCCTGCCGCTTGCGAAAATCGAGCCCGGCATGCGAGGGCGCATGCTCACGGTCGTGGAGGGACGAAAAGTCGTCGCCATCCCGGTGACGATTTTAGCGATCGAGCCGCAAAAGGGTTCGCCCAAAAATCTGATCCTGATTCGCGCGGAGGGGCCGATCGCCGAGAAGATGGGCGTTGCCGCGGGGATGAGCGGTTCGCCCGTCTACGTGGGTGACAAACTGATCGGCGCGCTGGGGTACGGCTTCCCTTTTCAAAAAGGAACGCTGGCGCTCGTGACGCCGATCGAGGATATGGTTAAGGCGCTCGACTGGCGCGACCGCGTCCCCGCGTTCACGCCGGCTCGTATCGTGCCCACGACGCCGATCAGCGCCGATGCGAAAAAAAGCGCGTCTGCCGACAAGACGGCGAGCGCGGATCTGAAAGAAGCGCGCGAGGAGCGCAAAGAACCTAAAGCAAATATCGTTTCGGGAGATCTCGAACTTGCCGCGTCGGCCGATATCGTTTCGCAGGATATGAATTCGAAAGACATCAAAGACATCCCGGAAGCAAGTGCGGCTTCGAAAGACGTGCCGGACGCGAAAGCGACGCCGTTTTTCGCGAGCGGCCTGGGCGTTCGAGGCGGCGAGATGCTGGGGCGCAACCTGGGGCGCGAGGTCGTGCCGATGGGCGGCGCGATGGATTCGCGCGCGCCGGTGAATCTGGACCCGTCTTTGCGCCAGGCCTTGCGTCCGGGGTCGGCGATCGCGGCACTGCTCGCGTGGGGAGACGTGCAGATCGGGGCGATTGGGACGCTTTCGGCCGTAGGGCGCGACGGGCGTTTCCTGGCATTCGGTCATCCGTTTATGCAGCGTGGGGCGGTGGCGTATCCGATCGCTGACGCGAACATTGTGCAGGTCGTCTCGAACGTCAACACGCCGTTTAAGATCGGGACGCCCCGGCAGATCGTGGGGACGATCACGCAGGACCGCGCCGAGGCTGTGGGGGGCGTTTTCGGCAAACTGGCCCCCGCCGTGAGCTGTCGCGTGTGGTTTCGCGACCTCGACACGAACCGCAACGACAAGATCGCCTTTCAGGTCATCTCCGACCCGTTCATCCTCGCGAATGTGACGACGCCCGCGCTTTTGGGCGGAGTGGAGAACATGTGGGGGCGGATCGGAGAGGGGACGGCCCGTGTTCGAAGCCGTTTTTCCGGCGGCGCGATGCCCGGCGGATGGGAGCGGACGAACATGTTCTTCTCCGAACGCGACCTCGCCTCGGAGATGCTGCGGGAGTTCAATATTCTCTCGCGCCTGCTCAGCCTAAACCAGTACCAGGAGATTCGCCCGTTCGGCATGGACGTGTGGGTCGAAATGTCGCAGACCGCGCAGATTCTCTATATCGAAAAACTCGAAATACAGGATCCTAAAAAAGCTTACGCCGCAGGGGACAAGCTGACGGTCAAGGCGACGCTGCGTCCGTGGCGCCGACGCGCGTTCGTGAAGACGTACGAACTGCGCATTCCGGAAAAATACGCGGGCTACTGCGAGGTTCTGGCGCGCGGCGGAGGGATTGAGGAGGAAGGGCAGACGTCGCTCATGGAGGGGCTCAAGGCGATCACGAATTTGAACGCCCTTTTGCGCGAACTCGAGGCGGCGGAGACGAACAACATGCTCGTGCTGGAGATCCGCGGCGCGGAGGCGGGGCCCAAGAAGGGCAAGGAGCCGCCGTCCCCCGAGGATCTGATCGACGACCGTCTCGGCAGCGAGATCCGGCAGGAAAAACTCCGCGAAGGGTCGATGCGCGTTTTCAAATCGAACTACTATGTCGAAGGGATCTTACGCAAGGTCATCCGTGTGGACCCGCCGGGGGGAGCGAAGGGTGCGGGCGCCGTGCTCGAGGAGGTCGTGGTTTCGGAGGACAAACCGGCGCGCGAAGATGCTCCGGCCAGTCCGGACGAGCCTCCCGGGGTGGAAGCTGTTTTGGAGGAGATCAATCCAAGAAGATAAGCCAGAGCGAGGCGCCGTAGCCGATCAGGATCGCGACGAGCACCGAGGCCGAAAGCATGTCCTTCGTGCGGCGGATGTCCTCGCGCCATGTGTCGCCGAAATGGTTGTCGATCAACATCTCGACGGCGGAGTTGACCAGCTCGAGCGACATGGGGAGCAGGCTCGCGAAGAAAACGAGTGCCACGCGCTCCGGGACGATGCCTTTGATGAGGGCGAGCAGTACGAGAAAAAGTGCGACGAGCGATTCCTGCAGGATGGCGCGTTCCCGGAGGAACGCGAAACGAAAACCGTTCAAGGAGTTCTTGAATTTGCGGAGGATGCTGTCGCTTTTGTACGGTTTCATGGCGGATTCGCTCCTTTCTTCGATACAATATGCGTCGGACTTGTCTCCGACTATACCAGCAATAGCTGACCTTGCCCGTCCTCCGGAAAAATTCCGGGGGACTTTTGTTCTGGATAAAAAATTAGGGGCTGTCCTAGATAACGAAAAAAGTCTAGGATTGTCGTATGCGAAAAAGCAGGTTGAGTACTGAAAAACAAGCGAAATTGATCGAGCACTTTGTGGCGGGTACAACGGCCCGGACCGCCGCAAGTTTAATTGGTATCAA
>JAVBRL010000233.1:0-4079 GCA_031547985.1 Synergistaceae bacterium | reverse complement strand
ATGGAAAAAGGTGAACAAGTGCAAAATCACCGTGTTGAAAAAGACGTTTGACCAAGAGTTGGCTGCGGAATACGGTGTTCCCGGCTTGGGCGCGTGCCCCATGTTGCGGGAGGGGCAGGAGTTTTACGCCGATTACGCTTGCCCGGAAGGTTTTTGCGATGAGGCGTGGAAGGCGATCTATCAGTACGTTTTCGCCCTCGCTCATGGAATGGGGGACGACGGCGCGCTTTTTTACTACGGCGACTGGATACGCAAACCCGGCGTCGCTATCTGTAGCTGCAACGACGGTTTGCGCCCCGTGATCTTCAAGATCGAAAAGACCGATCTGGGAGCGAAAAGGGAATACACGCCGGTGAAATGAATTTTTAGTTTGAACGGAGGGCGACACGCATGCGTTTGGCAACGATTCGATCGGGAGAGCGGGAAATTGCGGGGGTGGTCTCGGCGCGGGGAGTCGTCCCGCTCGAAGAAGTTAACGGGCGGCAAGGCACGGCGTTTTGTTCGGATCTGTACGAGAGCATCTGCAAAGGGGAGATACCCAGGATGGTCGAGTGGTACCGCGCGAGCGGCGAACGCTGGCTCGAGTCGCTCGAAGACGGTGTCGTTTCGTTCGACAACGTGCGCTACGCTCCGCTTTACCGGCACCCTCGGAAAATTTTCGGCATCGGACTGAACTACGCCGATCACGCCGGCGACTTGGCTGAAAAAACACCGCAGGGAATCCCCGCGAGCTTTTTCAAGCCGGCGACGACGATCGTCGGGCACGGCGACGCCGTCAAGATTCCCCTGCAGTCCGAGAAGACGACCGGCGAGGCGGAGTTCGGCGTCGTGATCGGCAGGGAATGCGAAAATATCGAGCGGGAGCAGTGGCTCGACTACGTCGCCGGTTTCACGACGATCATCGACATGACGGCGGAGGACATCCTGCGGTTAAATCCGAGGTACCTCACGCATGTCAAGAGTTTCGAGACATTTTTCAGCTTCGGTCCTCAACTGGTGACGCCGGACGAATTCACGGACATCTCGCAATTGAACGTGCAGACGGTGCGAAACGGCACGGTCGAGGCCGAGAACGTGATCGCGAACATGACGTTTCCGCCAGATTTCCTCGTCGCGTTCCATTCGAAGGTGTTCCGGTGGCAGCCCGGGGATATCCTCTCCACCGGCACGCCGCGCGCCGCACACATCCGCCACGGCGACACGATCGAATGCCGGATCGATGGTTTCGAGCCACTCGTCAACCCGGTGGTCGACAAGAAGGTGACGAAGGGCTGAAAATCGCCTGATTCTTCATGGAGTCGTTTCGCTCCAGCTGCGGATGCGTGCTTTCATTTCGTCGATGCCGAGGATGCCGTGGGCGAAGCCTTTTTTGACGAGCTCTGCGGGCAGGAATTCGTCGTATTTTTCGAACAGCGGCACTTCGCCGGGGTAGACGAGCTCCATCGGGTCGAGTGGGCGCGTTTCCATCTCGCTTAAGGCGGCAAAAAATTGTTCTTTCGTGGCTTTCATCTTGAACTGGATGAAATAGGGCCTCGACGAGTCCACGGCTGACAGGCCGAGTTGGGGCGCGCATTTGATCTTGATAAAACGCTCGAGCGCCAAAAACGCGTAGGTCCCCAGCCACGGAAACAGGCACCACATATTGCCACCCAGGCAGATGAGGGGTTCTTGTGTCATGCCGGAGTGGACGGCGGTGTGCCGTGCTTGCTCCAAACGCGCGACGGCGTTTTTCATCAGATAGGGGTAGGCGTCGGTTTCGCTCAACACGCCTTTCATGCGTTCGAGGATTTTCGTGTTGATGTCGCCGGGGCACTGGCCGAAATATGCCGGAACCTTACCCTTGACCAGCTCGCAGTAAACGAGGTGGCGTTTGTGGTCGACCTCTTCGACGATCCACACGTGCCCCGCGAGGGCGATCTTTTCGCCGATGGGCGGTGGAGAGACGATGGTGCCCAATTCCTGCGACTGATTACGGACGGTGTATTCCTCGTTTTCTTTGAATACGGCGTAGAACTTGTAGGAGTTCGTCTGCCGCTCTCCCGCGAGCCCCACGATCAGCCCGCCCTCTTCGGTCCTTTGGATGTGTTCCGTTTCGACCAGGTGCCGCAATAAAACCTTGTAGTCGTCCTGTGTGATGCGGTGAAAAGCGCTGAGCGACAGCACGCGCGAGGCGAGCGCGGCCGGTGACATTTCTCCGCAGGACGCGAGCGTGCTCATCGTCTGGTGGTATAGAAGGCTGAAAGGGAGTCGATCGAGCTTCGGCGGCTCGACCCAACGTTCCTGGACGTAAAGCTGTACGAGAGCGATGCCCTGGATAAGCGCCCACGGAATCGTCACCGGCAGCATGGCCCGCGCTTCCGGCTGCTCCTCGCGCATCACGAACCACATCTCGGGCGGCAGATCGCGCCGCCCCGTGCGCCCCATGCGCTGCAGAAAAGCCGATACGGTAAACGGCGCGTCGATCTGGAAAGCGCGCTCCAGCCGGCCGATGTCGATCCCCAACTCCAGCGTGGCCGTGGTGGCGGTCGTCTGAAACTGCTCTTCGTCCTTCATGATCGCTTCGGCGGTTTCCCGGTAGGAAGCCGACAAGTTGCCGTGGTGGATCAGAAAGCGGTCCGGCTCGCCCTTGACTTCGCAATAACCGCGCAGTGTCGTGGTGACCGCCTCGCACTCCTCGCGGGAGTTCGAAAACACGAGGCATTTTTTTCCGCGCGTATGCTCGAAGATATATGCCATCGCGGGGTCGGCGTTTTGGGGCGCCGTGTCCGTGCGGGCGTCCAGCACCGGCAGGGCGTTCGGTATTTCCCGGTCGTCGGCCGACTGCGTTCCCTGAATGAAAAAATGTTCCATCGAAAGCCGCCACGTGACGCCTTTGATTTCGATCTTGGGAGTGAGCGTCTTGCGCCCTGTGCCGGACGATAAAAATTTTCCCGTGGTTTCGGGGTCGCCGATCGTGGCGGAAAGCCCGATTCGGCGTGGGTTGACGTCCGCGAGCTTCGAGAGCCTTTCGATCAGGCAGAGCGTCTGGCCGCCGCGGTCGCCGCGCATGAGCGAGTGGACTTCGTCGATCACGACGAAGCGCAGGTCGCCGAACAGGCGCGAGATGTCCGCGTGTTTGTGCAGCAGCAAGGCCTCCAGAGACTCCGGCGTGATTTGCAGGATGCCGGACGGATTTTTCAGCAGCTTGTTCTTATGGGACTGCGAGACGTCGCCGTGCCAGTGCCAGACGGGGATGTCCGCCTCGCGGCACAGATCGTTCAGGCGCATGAACTGGTCGTTGATCAGAGCTTTTAAGGGGCCGATGTAGATTGCGCCGACGGATCGTGGCCTGTCTTCCATGAAGAGCGTGAGGATGGGAAAAAACGCCGCTTCGGTTTTCCCCGAGGCCGTGGCCGCCGAAAGCAGGACATTGTCGTCGGTGCCGAACACCGCGTCGCCCGCGGCGACCTGAATGGCGCGCAGCGACTGCCAGTGGTTCTGGTAGATAAAATCCTGAATGAACGGCGCGTAGCGATCGAACGTATTCATGTCGTTACCCTCAGATCTCGAACTCCTCGAATTCTTTTTCAAGCGTTTCGTTGTCGATTTCCGACTTCGCGTAGGCGAACGTCTGAGACCCTAAAAGCTCGGCCACGTTTGTGTCGGGGTTTTGGTAGGCGATGTTGAGCAGCTCGATGAAGTCGCGGATCACCTCGCGCGGGGTGATGTTTGCGTCGGCGCCGATGCGGCCGAATTCGATCTTGATGAAGGCGATCAGGTCGTCCTGGCTTAGGCTGCGCTCGTACTCGAAAAGGCCCGCGTGGATCTCGGCGAGCTTTTCGATCAGTACCAGCATCTCCTCATAAGTCAGCGGCGACAGCTTGATGACGGGGGCCAGCACGTCCTTGACGCCGCCATGTCCGAAGCGCCCCGCCTCCAGGCGCGACCGCAGTGCCTCATAGCTGAAGACGCCGCGCCGCGTGTCCTCGATGCACTGGGGCGTGCCGCACATGATGATGCCCAGGTGGCGCGCTTTCCCCTGCAGCGTGTCGTTGTACATCGTGAGGATCTTTTCGTAGTTGTACTGCCGCGTGATGCCG
>JAVBRL010000080.1:0-3279 GCA_031547985.1 Synergistaceae bacterium | reverse complement strand
ATGGACGTCTGGTTCGACTCCGGTTCGAGCTGGGCGGCGGTGCTGGAGTCTTCGAGCGCGCATAAGAGCCTTCGCTATCCGGCGGAGATGTACCTCGAAGGAAGCGACCAGCATCGCGGATGGTTTCAGACGTCGCTGCTCAACTCCGTCGCCACGCGCGGGCGGGCGCCGTTCAAATCGGTCCTCACGCACGGCTTCATCGTGGCGGGCGACGGGCGCAAGATGTCCAAGTCGTTGGGTAACTCGATCGCACCCGAGGAAGTGATCGGTAAATTCGGCGCGGACATCCTGCGCCTGTGGGTGGCGTCGTCGGACTATCGGGGCGACATCCGCATCTCGCAGCAGATCATCGACAACCTGGCCGAGTCGTATCGCCGCATCCGCAACACTGCGCGCTTCCTGCTCGCGAACCTGAGCGATTTCGATCCGCACAAAGATCGCCAGCCGTACGAGAAGCTCTCGCCGGTGGATCGCTACATCATGGCGAAGCTGGCGCACCTGTACCGCAAGGTTACGCAGGGATACGAAGAGCACGAGTTCCACGTGCCGATGTTCCTGGTGCACCAGTTCTGCGACAATGACCTGAGCGCGTTTTACCTCGACATCAGCAAAGACCGCCTCTACGCGGACGAGCGGGACGGATGGCCGCGCCGGGCGATCCTCACGACCATGTGGGACGTGTTGAACGTTCTGGTGCGGATGATGGCGCCGGTGCTCTGTTTCACGGCCGAGGAGATCTGGCAGGAGATGCGCAAGATCGACCCGAGCCTCGAGGAGAGCGTGCTGCTCGCGAAGTGGCCGCACGTGGAGCTGGCGCCGGACGACACGGTCGAGCCGCTGTGGAATCAGTTCATGGAGGCGCGGGCCGCCGTGCTGCGGGCGCTCGAAGCCGCGCGCGCGCAGGGGATCGTGGGTCACCCGCTCGAAGCGCAGATCGCCGTCGCGCTGCCGGAAAAATTTTCCTCCCTGCGCGAGGAGATCTCCGAGGCGGATTGGGAGATGGCGTGTATCGTCTCGGCACTGGAGTTCGCCCCGGAAATTTCGCCGGACTACGCGATCGCCTACGCTGACGAGGAGACGGGGATCAAAATCGGCGTCATGAAGTCGCCGTTCGAAAAGTGTCCGCGCTGCTGGAAGCGGCGGCCGGAGGTGCGGGGCGGCGACGAGGGCGAACTGACGCCGTGCGCGCGCTGCGCCGCCGTGCTAGCCGCCCAGCGCTGAATTATTTTTGACTAGCGAATCGCGGCACGCGTTTGTGATCGCGGCGGAGTTCGCGCGGCACCGGCTCGACTTCGTGGTTTCGCGCACGCTGGGCGTGAGCCGTGCGTACGCGCAGAAGCTGATCAAATCGGGCAATGTCGCGCGCGACGATGCCGCTGGCGAACCTTCTTTGCCCTTCCAAAAGAACGTCAAGCCCTCCCTGATCGTGAACGAAGGGGAGGGTTTTTCCGTTTTCGTGCCCGACCCACGCGAGCTCGACCTGGAGCCGGAGCCGGTGGGTTTCGGCGTGGTGTACGAGGACGACGACCTGCTGGTGATCGACAAGCCGGCGGGGCTGGTCGTGCACCCGGCGCCGGGGCACTGGACGGGGACGCTCGTGCACGGGCTGCTGCACCGCTATCGCGGAAAGCTGTCGCACGACTTCGGCAACATGAACGGCGTGCTGCGCCCGGGGATCGTGCATCGGCTCGACGCGACGACCTCGGGGCTGATGGTGGTGGCGCGCAACGGGCTCGCGTGGGCCGACCTGGCCAAGCAGTTCAAGGAGCGCACCGTGCGCAAGGAGTACCTGGCGCTCGCGTGGCGCAGCGCGCGCGCCACGTCGCGGCCCGACGCCGGGCGCATCGAGCTGCCGATCGGCAGAGATCCGTGGCACCGGCTGCGCATGGCCGTCTGCGAGGACGGGCGCGCCGCCGTGACGGAATATCGCGCGCTGCGGCGGTACGAGAAGACGACGCTCTTCGCCTGCCGCATCCTGACGGGGCGCACGCACCAGATCCGCGTGCACATGGCGGCGATCGGTTTTCCGCTCGTGGGCGACGCGCTATATGCTCCGAGTTACCCGGATTTTTTGGGCGAATCTGGCGGGTCAGGCGGGCGGGTTTTTTTGCATTCGTGGCGGCTGGAGTTCACGCATCCTCGAACGCGCGAGGCGATGCGCTTTCGCCGGCGGCTTCCCGCAGAGCTGACCGCGCCGCTTCGAGCGCTCGCGGGGCTTCGCCCGGGACCGCGCGGATCGATCTGAACTCCGCGTAGGTCACGAACCCCGCCGCGCCGCCCGGCACGGCGCGGACGTATTTGCGCGGCGTGTAGTCCACGCGCGCGTGTCCCGATTCGCGCGCGGCGCTGTAGTGCGCGGCCAGGGCCGCGGCGGCCTCGACGAGCGCGCGCGCGGGCGCGTCGGCGAGCGATTCGTCCCAAGCGCCGCGCGTATCGCGCTGCAGGCGCAGGAGGACGTGCGCGCCGCCCGTGCCCTGCACGTGAAACCAGATATCGTCGGGACGCGCCAGGCGAAACGTCACGTGGTGGTTGCCTTTGGCGCTGAGGCCCGCGTAGATCGTGGCGACGGGCGTTTGTTGTGTCCGGTCGCCCCCGTCCGGCCCCACCTCGTCCCCTTCGTAAAAATCCCATTTCCGATAAATCCCGTCTGAAGTCTTTTGCACTTTTTTTGCGTTCGCTTTGGGCGATTTCTTTGCCTGTTTTTCGTTTTTTATTTTTTTCGCTTTTTCGCCCAGCTCGTCTTCGAGTTCGGGCAGCAGGCGCGGGTCGTCGAGGCATTTGACGAGCGCGATCTGTTCGTCAAGCGCGGCCAGGCGGCGCGAAAGTTTTTCCAGTTCGTCGCGCGCCCACTTGCGCGCGTGCTTGCCGCGTTTGTACTTGTCGAAATAGCGCCGCGCGTTGGCGCGCAGGTCGAGCTCGGGCGAAAGCGAAATGGCGACGCGCTCCGCGCCCCGCTCGGTGAAACGCTCGACCTCGAGCCGGTCCGCTCCGCGCGGCGCGGCGTCCGGGGGCTGTTCGAGCAAAAGCGTCCCGAACGCGCGGTACTGTTCGTAGCGGTCTTGCGAGGCGAGCTGTTTTTCGCACTCGTCCGCCTTGCGCGCGATTTTTTTTCGCTCGCGGTCGAGCGGCGTCAGGAGTTCTTTTTTGCGCGCGTCGAAACGGCGCTCCAAAAACGGCAGCACGGCGCGCCGCGTCGCTGCGAGCGCGCTTTTCGTTTCGATCGGCGCCGCGCCGGGGAGAATTTGCGGGTAAGCGGTGACGTACGGGCCGATCGATTGG
>JAVBRL010000239.1:0-10579 GCA_031547985.1 Synergistaceae bacterium | reverse complement strand
CGTGGCGAGCACCACACCCGAGACCACGACCGGCCGCACGGAATCCCAGCGCGTCTCCATTCCCCCCGCGAAGAGGATGTAGTTGAGCGCGATCGCCCCGATGTAGTTTGTGACGGTGTAGTTGTTGAAGACCACTCCCCCGATGCCGTCTTCGCCCATCAGCATTCCCACGCCGATGAAGAGCAGCAGCGTGGGAATGCCGAATCGCGTCAGCAGGTCGTTGGACAGGAAGCAGGCGAGAAAAAACAGCGCCGCGATCAGCAGGACATACCCCTGTGTCAGGACCAAGGCCGCTCACCCCCAAAATAATTTTGCCCCGAAGACGATACTCCGGGGCAAATGTTTTTTCACGATGTCATGTCTTTATTCTTTTGCGATATTTTTTGTTGCTTCTTGTCGCTGTTTTACCCAAGTGCGGTTATTCGACCGCGATCGGTTTCTGATTTTCCCAGAAGCCATGAATGTTACAGTAAGATACCGTGATGAAGGTGCCGGGGGCGTTCAGCTTGACCTTAAACGTGCCGTACGGTTCGCAGAAACCCGAACCCTTAGCCGCTCCGGCGACAGCGTCGCCATGGACGTCGAAATGAACCGAGCCGATCTCGAAAACTTTGCCCTCGGCGGGCTTGAAGGTCAGCTTGATGCGCTTGATGTGGTGCTCCACGGTGTTGGGGTGAGGGATTTCCTTGCCGACGGAAACCTTGACCTCGAAGGGTTCGCCCGCCTTGACCTTGTCCGGAGCCTCGATAACGGGTACATGCTTTTCGCCTTTCCAGTCGCCGCTTTCGATGAGTTCGCCAAATTTCATCGCTACTCTCCTCCATTCTTTTTGTGAAGCTTTTGAGGTGCGGCGCGTATCTTGTGATTCGACGCCGCGATCATTATAACATTTCTTATTTTTTTTGCGTACTCGCTGTAGCGCATTGAAAACGCGCCTCCTCGCGCGAGAGGCGAAGAGGCGCGTCATGGAGCGGAAGGGTTAAAAAATTTTGATGGGGATGTGGATGTTGATCGGAGGTCCGGAGCTCTCCGGTTTTTCCTTTTCTTTCGTCTTTTTTGTTTTAGGGGTTTCCTCTTTGCTCGGTTCCTTCGCCTCTTCGGCCTGTTCTTCTTCGTCGTCTTCCTGCGAGGCGCCGTCCATGGCCGGTATTTCCTGGCCTGGCATGCCCATCCACTGCGAAAGGAACAGGCCGTTCACCGTCCAGTCGGGTTTCCATCCCTTGGGTGGGTTCGCGGGCTTGGGAGGATAGGACGCCCAGAAGTCCTCGCCCCAGGCGTACATCATGATCATGGGGTTCTCGTATCCGGCGAAAATCCCCGCCGGAATATTGCACTCGACCCGGTCGGGTTTGAGCACGATTCCCATGTTGACGAGTTCCTTAATGCGGGAGGAGTGTTCGTGCATCTGGATGCCGTAGGTCGCCTTGGCCGACGACGTCCAGATGACCGTCTCGTTTTTAGCCGCGTTTCCCGCCGTGGCGTAGATGAAATATCCGATCGCGCCGGGGACGGTTTTCCATGTGATGGGGATATGCGCGTTCAGATTACCGTCGCCCGTTTTCACCTCGAGGGGCTGCAGGAAATCGTGCTGCGCCATGGCGAACTTGATGTGCGGTAGGTAGTTGCCGTGCACGAGATGGTCGCCTTTCAAGGAGCTATCCTTGCGGACGGAGACCGTCGACTCCTTGTTGGGCCACTGTCCCCACCCCCAACCGATCGGGGGGTCGCCCTTCCAGACGCCGCGCCTGCCGGAGTAGGCGTCGAACAGCTCGTTCTCCCGCTTGTTGTTCTTGTTGGCGCTGGAGAGAATGATCGGCTGTCCTTGGGGGACCACTTTGGCGCAGCTCCAGTAGATCTTCATCCTCCATTCGGTGGGTTCGCTTTTGCTACCCTCCCCGCCGTAGCCTCCCGTGTATTTTTCGGGACGGATCAACGGCAGCGATTTGCCCATCTTCATGCCAGGGGGAATGTCGTGCCACGCTTTTTGCGGGGAGCCGACGACGGGCTTGCCGCGGGCGTCGAGCTGCAGCATGCGCGAGGAGTGCATCCCCTGGAAGCCGCCCATGGTCGTGACGATCATCTGGTACTGCGCCGTATCGTCCGGTTTCACGGGGGGAGTGAGCTCCGCCTCGCCTGCGAACGATGTGGCGGAAAAGCTCAGAAGCATCATCAGGAACATGGAGAAGACAAAAAATTTTCGTTTCATATCATATTCGCTCCTGCTTAATTTTTTTTGTTTTTTTGCTTTTTGCGTTTCTTGCGAACCTATGACCGAAACAGTCCGCCAAGCGCGCCGCCCAGGCTGTTTGTGACTTCTCCGACGGGGTTGTTGAAGCCTTTTTTCTCGCCCGTGCGGCCGTTTTTGGCCGCGTAGATGCGGTTTGCCATGCGGGAAAACGGCAGCGACTGCAGCCAGACGTGTCCGGGGCCTTTCAGCGTGGCGAGAAAAATTCCTTCGCCGCCGAAAAACGCCGTCTTGATGTCGCTCACGAACGCCACGTCGTAGTCCACCGTGCAGCTCATGGCGACGAGGCAGCCAGTGTCGAGGCGGATCGTATCGCCGGCCGCGAGCTCCTTTTTGATGATTGTGCCGCCCGCGTGGACGAAGGCCAGTCCGTCGCCGCAGAGCTTCTGCATGATGAAGCCTTCGCCGCCGAAAAAACCCGCGCCGACGTTTTTCTGGATCGCGATGTCGATCGAGATCCCCTTGGCGGCGCATAAAAACGCTTCTTTCTGGCAGATCAGCGTACCGTCGAACTCCTTCAGCTCGACCGGCACGATCTTGCCGGGGTAGGGCGCCGCGAAGGCCACGTGCCGTTTGCCCGCCCCCGTGTTGCAGAACACGGTCATGAACAGCCCCTGCCCGGCTAGCGCACGTTTGCCGGCGTTCACGAGTTTGCCCATGAGTCCCGTACCCTCGTCCTTGCCGCTGCCGTCGCTGAAGATCGTCTCCATGCGGATGTCGTTTTCCATGTACATCATGGCGCCCGCTTCGGCGAGGACGGCCTCGCCGGGGTCGAGTTCGATTTCGACCAGCTGCATGTCGTCGCCGTAGATCGTGTATTCGATCTCGTCGGCGGGCCGAAACGCTCCCGCCGACGTCGAAGCGTCCATTTTCGTGCCACAGGCGCCGCAAAACTTCGCGCCCGCATCGAGCGAGGTGCCGCAGTTGCCGCAAAAGGCCATTTGCCGTCACATCCTTGTCGTTCGTTTAAAAATAAAAATCAACCGAGCTTTACGCCGCACGTGCCGCAGAATTTTTTATCTGCGCTCAGGTTCGTGCCGCATTGCGGACAGAATTTTTGCGCGTTTTGCGCCCCCGAAGGCGAAGGGGCGGAAGTTTTCTCGGTATCGGCCGCGCCTGCGTTTTTGATCTCCGCAACTTGAGCGGAGAGCTGTTCCACGACGCTGTTTAAGTCTTTTATCTCGGCGCATAGTTGTGCGATTTCGGGCTCGAGTGTGATGTCGTCCTGGAATTTCAACCAATAATGATTTCCTATCTTTTCTTTGAGAGCACCGATGCGGGCGTTTTCGGTCGCGATCCGTGAATTCAGGCGGTTGACCTCCAACAGTTCGTTCGTCTTATCCGCCGCGCTCCTTGCCATGTCGCCGATCTTGTCGAACAAGGACACTTCATGCCTCTCCCCTTTCTCTATTTCGATGGAACGGTTGTTTCGCCTTTAGATCTTTAAAAAAATAATCAAGACGGGACCGAAGACCCGGTAAAAACGCCCCCTTTCCTCTCCTTTTTTTCGTAGGCGGTTTATTTTTTTATGAAAGTTGATAAAATATCTTCGTTGCACGGTATAACACGTGAGTCTCATTTTAAATCGGTGCTCTTGGCACTCTTTAACATAGCGCCATCGCATCGAAATGTCGTCACCTCTGGGGTGATTGGGGCCCCGAATAGGGGTGATTTTTGGGGTGATTTTGAGTGAAACGCTTCTTTGTGCTTTTTTTGCTCCTGGGAGTGGCGGTTTTGCTCTTCACGGCCTATTGGGGGATAGGGATGTCGCGGGAGGAAAATTCCCGCGAACCTGTCGTGTTGACGCTGTGGCACAACCCCGGAGGGCAGATGAAACACGCGATGAGCGATGTGGTGGACGAGTTCAACCGCACGGTGGGAAAGGAAAAGGGGATCGTCGTCGTCGTCACGTCGATCGGGAAATTCGAGGTCCTGCATGAAAAACTGGAACTGATCGCTAACGGCGACCCCGGGGCTCCGGAGCCTCCCGATATCGCCATCGCCTATCCCAAATCCGCCATCCTACTCGTCCGTAAAAACCTGTTGGTCGACATCGGCCCCTATTTCAACGAACAGGAACTCTCCGCTTTTGTCCCCCGTTTTCTCGAAGAGGGGCGGCTCGCAGACGGAAAGCTTTATCTTTTTCCTGTCGCAAAATCTACCGAGGCGCTCCTCGTGAACCGGACGCTGTTCGATCGTTTCGCGGCCGGCACGGGTGTCACCTTGGAAAGCCTCCGGACCGTCGAAGGGCTTCTGTCGGCGGCACGCAAGTACTACGAGTGGACCGGCGGCAAGATGTTCTTCATGATCGACAACCCGTTCAACTTCGCGCAGGTGGCCTACGCGCAACTAGGGGACGATTTTTTCCTGGATGGCGTGCCGAACGTCTCCTCCCCGTCCGGGCGCAAAGTGTGGAACGCTTATTACGAACCCGCGGTGAAGGGGTACGAGGCGATCTACAGCGGTTATGGGACCGACCTCACCAAGACGGGGGATATCGTCTGCTGGACGAGCTCCACGGCTGCTACCACGTTCCTACCCTCCACGATGACCTACGCTGATAACTCCTCCGAACCGGTCGCTTTCGATGTGCTCCCCTACCCCGTGTTCGAAGGGGGCAAAAAAGTGACGATGCAGCGGGCGGGAGGGTTTTGCCTGTTCAAGTCGACGGCTCGAAAAGAGCGCGCCGCGATCGTCTTTTTGAAATGGCTGGTCGAACCGGAGCAGAACCTCCGTTTTCTGGCGGCGACCGGCTATCTGCCCGTCACGAAGGAAGCCATGAGAAAGGCCGCTTCGACTGCGTCCGCGACGATGCCGGAAATACAACGCCGTTTTCTCGAAGTCACTTCGCTCATGCAGGCGGAATACGATTTCCTGATTCCTCGCTTGCTCGAGGACTATCGAGCGTTGGAAAAACGGTACGAGGCCGGTTTGCGAAAGAGCGCGCAGTCGTCTAAGGAAAAATACGAGCGCCTGCGGAGTCGGATGGGGGCGGACAAAGCATATCGCGTGGCCACGGAGGGCGTGTATGAGCGGTTCAAAGGCGATTAAGCGACTCCGGGAGCGATTTGAAAACGCCCTCGCGATGGGGGTTTCCATGCGCCTGCGGCTTTTTGTCTTCTTCATGCTGCTGGTGGCGACGATGGTCGTGGGGGTCGTAAGCCTCTTTTTGCTCATGGGCGTTTTTTCCGCGAGTACCGACGAGAACAAAAAAGCTCTCGAGAACGAGCTCGCCCACTTGTCGCAGATCCTGGAGGCGCAGTACGGCGAAATTTCCGCGCAGACGCTGCGGCTTTCGCGGCACCTTGCCAGAAATATCGAGAACAAGCTCGCATCGAAGGGACTTTCCGTAAACGACCTGAGCGTACGGACGGACCTGCTGGAAGGCGTCATGGACGCCGAATACGACACGCTCTTTTTTTCGCTCGAGAAGGTGAAGGCGAGCGGCGCCTTCATGATCCTCAACGCGACGGCGAGCCGACGGGAAAAAGAAGCGCGCGTCTCGCGGGCGGGTCTTTACTTCAAAAACTGGGAACCGAACATCCTGAGCGATTCGTCGCCGGCGATTTTATTCCTACGCGGGTTTTCCCGCATCGGGCAGAACCACGACGCCGTGCTCGACGCCCAGTGGACGATGGAGTTCGACGTCGAAGACGCTCCCTACTACGACCTCCCTCAAAAAGTGGGGGCGGAGCACCGCGCGTTTTTGTCGCGGCTTTGCTACTGGCAACCGGCGACGGTCATCAAGGGGACGAGCTACAAGGCGATGCTGTGTAGCGTTCCCCTCGTCGATTCGAATGGGACCGTTTTCGGGGTGTGTGGGTTCGAGGTGAGCGACATGCTTTTCAAACTGACCTACATGCCGGCGGGGAAGATATACGGTAACGTCTTCTGCGCGCTCGCTCCTTTTGAAAACGGAGCGCTCGACATGTCGCGGGCCTTGATCTCGTGGCGTTACATCCGGGAGGACGAGCCGCAGTCCGCCCGCGAACTGGTGCTCGAGGGCGAGAAAAAGGGGCTTTCGATATACGCGCAGAACAACGGCGACGCTTTCATGGGGGTGCAGAGGGTCGTCAACCTGTACGCGAAGGATTCCCCCTTCGCCGCGCAGAAGTTCGTCCTGGCGCTGCTGGCTCCTCAGGCGGACGTTGAGGCGTCGCTTGCCGCGGACAACCGGAAATTGCTCGTCCTTTCGCTGCTGTTGCTTTTTTTGGGTGTGGCGTGCTCGGCGGTCTTCAGCAAATGGTATATCCGCCCCGTGCTCAAGGGGTTCGACGCGATCCGGTCCGGAGCTTCACGCCAGGAAGAAGCTTCTTTGACGCGCATTCCGGAGATCGACGACCTGATCAAGTTCCTGTACGTTCAGGGCGAGGAACCCGACGGGGTTCGGGACAAAGAGCCTTCTCGAGATTCCGAAGGGGCGGCGGAAACGCTTTTTGACTCGTTCGACGCCTTCATCGAGAATGCGAAGACGCTTTCGCGGGCTGAGGAGAGCGTTTTCAACCTGTACCTCGAGGGGCGCTCCGCCCGGGAGATCGCCCAGATCCTGAACTTGAGCATCAACACGATCAAGACGCACAACAAGCGCATTTTCATGAAGCTGAACGTATCGTCTCGGCGGGAGTTGCTGACGTACGTGCAGATACTCCAGAGGGCCGGACGCCATATCAAGTGAATTCCAAAGTTCGTGATTGACAGGTCCCGGTTTAAAGCCGAAACTCGGACTCATGAATACGCCCAGGCACCAGATCATCCTGACGCTCAAGCTCTTGGCGGCTGTCGTCCTCTGGGGCGCGTCGTTCGCCATGCTCAAAATCGCCGTGACGCAGGCGCCTTTTCCGCTTGTGGCGGTTGCGCGCGTGCTGATCGGCGTTCCTGTCCTGCTGGCGGCCGTGATCGTGCGCAAGCGCTTTCGATTTCCGAAAGGAAAAGAGTGGCTCATCCTCGCGTTTTTGGGTTTCCAAGGGATCATGTTCCATCAAGTGATCCAAGCGTTCGCCATGCGCACGGCGGGCTCGAGCAACGGCAACTGGCTGATCGCGACGTCGCCGTGCATCACGTCGCTGTTTGGCTGGATCTTCCTCAAGGAGTGGCTGAGCTTCAAAAAGATCACGGGCATGATGATCTCCGCGTTCGGAGTACTGCTCATTTTGGGGTTCGGCACGAGGGGGATGGATTTTTTCAACGGTTTCGCGACGCTCGGTAACCTAGTGATGTTCGGTTCGGTTTTCAACTGGGCGGCGTTTCAGATCCTGTCGAGGCATTCGCTTCGTTCGATCGAGCCCACGTTCGCGCTCTTTTGGCTCAACGCCTGGGCGGGGTTTTTCGGAGTCGTTTGGCTGGGATTCGTGGGGATTTCGTGGCAGGATGTCGCGAACGTTTCGTGGCCGGTTTGGGGAGCGATCTTGTATCTTGGGGTGCTCGCATCGGCTGTGGCGTACCTGTTCTGGTACGACGGACTCGCGTCATGGCCCGTGGCGCGAGTCGCGGCGTTTCAGTTTCTGCAGCCGGTCGTAGGGCTGGGAGCCGGGTATCTGCTCGTGGGCGAGCGCTTCACGCTCTGGATGATCGCCGGCGGCATCCTGATCTTCTTCGGCGTCTGGTGCGTCAATCGCTCGGATTAGTGGCTTGGCTGCGTAGACGGTCGATGAAGTCGCGCATGTGCGGCGGGCATTGCGAGCGGATCATTCGCCCGTCGGGGAGCGTGACGGCGGCGGCCTGGAGCATCAGCTTTTTGCACCGCGCCTGTTTGTTGAGTGCGAAGTCGCCGTAGCGGTCGTCCCCCACGAGGGGATTGCCCGCTTTCGCCAGATGGATTCGAATCTGGTGCGTTCGTCCCGTTGTGATGCGAAGCTCCAGGATCGAATATTCGCATGCCGTATCAAACAGCCGCTCGACCGTCCGCAAGGACGTGCGGGCGGTTTTTCCGTCGATCGCGTCCGTGAGCTCGGCCTTTCGGGGCGCATGTCCGAAACAGACGGCGCGGTAGTCGCGCAGGATGTGCCCCTGTTCGAAAAACTTCCCGTATTTGCGTGCGGCCGTCCCGGATTTCGCCACCAGGAGAACGCCGCTCGTGTCGCGGTCGAGCCGATGGATCAAACGCGCCTCTTTGCCCCACTCTCGCATGACCAAATCGATCGCGCAGGCACGTACGCCCGCGCCTCCCTGAACGGCGAGCCCATACGGTTTGTCGAACGCGAGAAGCTCCGCATCCTCGAAAAGAAGGACGCTGCGGATATCGGGCGCATTTCGGGGTGGGATGCCCCCGTTGTTTTCCCTATCGCCAAACGGTTTCATAAGCGCAATAATATAATAAAAGCGGCAAAAGGGAGAGATGGGGCCCTAGAAAAGGGGGGACGGCGAATGGATTTTCTTTCCGGAGCGGCGCTCGACGCGTTGTACGGCGGTGGGACGTTCATGCTGTGGGGCGCTTTTTTGTGGGGTGTCGTGGGGGTTTTGTTGAGCCCGTGCGGAGCGGCCGTCATCCCGCTCGTCGTGGGATACATCCAGCGCAATCGTCCGGAGACGTTCTGGGGGGCGTTTTTCGTCTCGCTCGCGTTTTCGGCGGGGATCTTCGTGAACCTGATGTTCGTGGGCGCGTTGCTTTCCGGTCTGGGCACGTTGATGTCGGGCGTGGACGTATGGATCTCGCGAGCTGTGGGCGTTTTTTTCATCTTGATTGGGCTCAATATGATGGGGTTGTTCGAGATACCCGCGAAGTGGATCCCGTTTAGCGGCATCGTGAACGCGGGAGCCGAAGGCTCGAAAATGCGCGAGGGGCTATTGGGGGCGCTTGTTCTGGGCGCGATCTCGGGCCTTGCTCTGGGGCCGTGCAGCTTCGCTTTCGCCTCTCCGATCCTGACGCTTTCGGCCTCGACGTCGGCGGGGGGCGCGTTTTCGATGGCGCTTGCCGTTGTCGCGAGCTACGGGTTGGGTCACTGTGTGGTCTTGGTCTTGGCCGGAACGTTTTCGAACGCGCTCGGCCGGTTGTTCGCGGCGGGGGGATATTCCGTGGCGCGGCGTGTTGTAGGCGTCCTTTGCGGACTCGGTCTCATCGCCGGAGGTGCCTATTTTATCTATACGACGTTGCCGCTGGGACTTCTTTCGCACTCGCACCCGCACGCGGCGGCGGTTTTTGTCCGTTTTTTAGGATAAGGGGTGCGGGGAAAGAATTTCCCCGCGAAAAAAGGTCTTGATTTTTTGGATTTTGAATTTTTGACGAAATTTTCCGAAGGGAGTTGTCGCAGTGGATCGCAAGCATTTCTTGGAAGACCCGATGACGGCGATGAAGGAGATCTTGAGCGAGCTTCTGCGCGCGCCGGAAAACAAACTGGGGATGGAGGCTGAAGAGCCCGCGTGGGACGACGGGGGTTTTTTGGTCGGCGTCGCGCGAGGGGATGACCCGATTTTCGAGATGTTTCGGCAGTATGTGGTCGACGAGTATCTGATGCCCGAGACACTCTTCGATGAAAAATTTCCCGAACGCCATTTGCCTGCGAAAGACTTGAGCGTCGTGAGCTGGGTGCTGCCGCAGCGCGAGGCCGTGCGGGTGGAAAACCGCTCGTGCAAGGAGATTCCGGGCGAGCGGTGGATCCGCAACCGAATCTTCGGCGAAGAGATGAACGACCTGTTGCACGAGCGTTTCGCCGAGAAATTGAAGATGCTGGGAATCGACGTCGCGGTTCCGCGGACGAGTCCGAGCTGGAAGCGCGTGATGTCGCCTGTCTACAAGGACGCTTCGAACTGGTCGGAGCGCCATACGGCGTACGCAACAGGGCTGGGAACGTTTGGCTTGAGCGACGGGCTGATCACGCCCGTCGGCAAAGCTCATCGCGTCGGGTCCGTGATCGTGGGGCATCGGATCGAACCGACGCCGCGCCCCTACGACCGTTTCGACGCCTACTGCCTCTTTCTCACCGAGGGCAAATGCGGGGCGTGCATCCGCCGCTGTCCCGCCGGGGCCATCTCGAAAGAGGGGCACGACAAGGACAAATGCCGGACCTTCCTGCGGGGCACGGTGACGCCGTACGCGAAGGAGCGCTTCGGGCTCGAAGGCTACGGCTGCGGGTTGTGCCAGACGGGCGTTCCGTGTGAGGCGCGGATCCCCGGGGCGCGGTAGCTTTTCGATGGACCGGATCGATATCTTCCATGGGATCAAGGTAGGAAGCCCCTTGTATCTTCTGGCGGGAGCCGTCGTGGGCTACCTGATCGGCTACGTGGTGACGGGTCGTTCGGGGGCGCCGTTCGAGCAGCGCCAGTCCGATTGCATCCTGTATTCGATGGCGGGTCTGGTCGTGGGGGCGCTCCTGCGTTCCCACTCCGTGGTTTGATTTT
>JAVBRL010000170.1:0-11503 GCA_031547985.1 Synergistaceae bacterium | reverse complement strand
GGGAGGGCAGCGGGCGCTGCTTTATTCGATGGGGATCGAGAAGGAGGAGCTGCGGCGTCCTTTTATCGCGATCGTGAACAGCTGGAACGAGATCGTTCCCGGCTGCGTTCCCTTGAAGGAGATCGCGGCGTCGGTCAAACGGGGCGTGCTCGAGTCGGGGGGGCTGCCGTTCGAATTCTGCACGATCGGCGTCTGCGACGGCCTCGCGCAAGGACACCGCGGGATGTCGTACTCGCTCCCCAGCCGCGAGATCATCGCCGACTCGATTGAAATCATGCTCAAGGCTCACTGTTTCGACGGGGCCGTCTTTTTGGGAAGCTGCGACAAGATCACGCCCGGGATGCTGATGGCGGCCATCCGGGTGAACATCCCGTCGATCTTCGTGCAGAGCGGGCCAATGTGGAACGGCCTGTACAAGGGGCAAGCGCTCTCGATGCCGTCGCTTCGCGAGTTCACGGGAAAATTTTTCGCCGGCGCGATCGACGCCCAGGAGCTCGAGACGATCGAACACGTGACGATGCCGACGCTGGGAAGCTGCGCGATGATGGGAACGGCCAACTCGATGAGCTGTGTTGCCGAGGCGCTGGGACTCGCGCTGCCGATGTCGGCGACGACGCCGCCGTTTTTCGCGCAGAAGCACCGCGAGGCGCGGCATGCCGGCGCGCGCGTCGTCGACCTGGTAAAAGAAAACATCCGGCCTTCGGATATCGTGAACGCGAAATCGCTCGAAAACGCGTTGCGCGTGGGGTACGCCACCGGCTCTTCGACCAATCTCGTGTTGCACATGGGAACGATCGCGCAGGAAGCAGGTTGCGATGTTTCACTGAAGGACATGGATGCCTTCAGCGCGTCGACGCCGTATATCGCCAAGGTGCATCCATCCGGCAAGACGCCTTTTAACGCGCTTCACGCGGCGGGGGGTGTGCCGGCGATGCTGCAGTCGCTTGGCGACTTGGTCGATCGCTCCCAAAAGAGCGTTTCGGGCCTGTCGATTGGGCAGATCGCCGACCGCGCCGACTGGGAAGACAAAGAGATCATCCGTCCGCGCGACAACCCATTCGCGCCCGAAGGCGGTCTTCGCGCCCTGTGGGGGACGCTTGCGCCCGAAGGCGCTGTCGTCAAGCGTTCGGGCGTTGTGAAGAACATGTGGGTGCATCGTGGTCCGGCGCGCGTGTTCGAAAACATGGAAGAAGCCGTGAAATGCGTCGAGGAAGGGACGATCGAGAAGGGTTGCGTGGTCGTGATCCGCAACGAAGGCCCGATCGGCGGCCCCGGCATGCGCGAGATGCAGCTCGTGACGACGCTGATGGTGGGAACAGGGCTTTCGGACAGCACGGCGCTCGTGACGGACGGACGTTTTTCCGGCGCGACGCAGGGGCCGTGCATCGGGCACGTGACGCCCGAGGCGGCCGAAGGAGGGCCGATTGCGTTTGTCCGCGACGGTGATATGATCTCCATCGATTTGAACAAGGGTGTTTTGGACCTCGAGGTCGCTCCGGAGGAGCTGACCAAGAGGAAAGAGGGCTGGGTTTACCAACAGAAGGAATACGACGGTGTGTTGGGGTCGTTTATCGCGATGGCCCGGCGCAACCGCAAGAAGGCGCGTTCGTAACACGAAGAAAATTATTGGCCGAACCGACAAAGTGACGGGCGATATACAAAACGCCCCTGTGAACGTTCAAACCCCGCCCAGGCAAGGGCGGGGTTTGTCTTTGCCGCAGCTGTTTTTCACACGTAAACCTGGAGAAAAAGACAAGTTTGGACGCGAATTTTTAGAGACGGAGCCAAATAAAAAAAAACGAAGTTGCGCTAGCCTAGATTCTATCGTTCTGAATTTACTGAAAATAAGCGGTTCAAAACGATACATATCAAGACAACGAGAGGAGGCGCGCGATGAACACGGCATTGGCAGGCATAGCAACCTATCACTTCGCCATCTATGTGATTTTCTTCTGCACGGCGATGTACATGATCGCGAAAGGGAAGATCTAGCGAAAACACGCAAGCGTCGTGGCATCGAAATTCTCACGAAGAGGAGACGTGTAGGAATGAACATCTATCAGATCATTTTTGTCTTTTTTGTCGTTTTGTTCCTGGCTATTTCGTATATCCAGGGAAGAAACTCGCGCGGGCTTGCCGACTTCTATAACATGGAAGGCAGTGCCGGCATCTGGCTGATCGCGGGGACGTACGCGGCCACGCTTGTAAGCGCGCACGGGATGGTCGGCCTCACGGGTTCGGCCTATGCGAACGGCCCCGTTGGTGGCATGCTCGTGTGGGGGACATTTTGGGCCTTTTTCCTTACGGGGCTTTTCATGGGGCCGCAGATTCGGCGGTTTGGGCAGGTAACGGTCGGTGATTTTTTGGAAGCGCGTTACGAGAGCAAGTTCATGCGCCTGCTGACGACCATCGTCACGTTGATCGGCATGGGGAGTTTTTTCGTCAGCCAGCTCGTCGGCAGTGCTCTCATCGTCGAAGGGGTGCTCGGGATTCCGTTTAACATCATGATTCCCATTTGTGTCGTTATTTTCGCTTTCATTGCGTTGATGGGCGGTTCGAGGACGGTGACAATCACCGACACGATCATGTTCGCGATGATCTGTCTTTTCCTGGGCTATATCTTCAGCGGTTTCTGCATCAAGACGTTCGGCATCCAGTCCTATATCGAACTGGCGCGATCGCGCCCCGAGCTCTACACGGCGACGTCCGGCGGAAAGATCCTCTGGGGAACCGTGCTGGGCTGGCAATTTCTCTGGTGCTTCGGGAACTCCTCGAACCCCGCTATCATCACGCGCTGCTATTTGGCCAAAGACGGTCGCAGCATTCTGTGCGCGATGATGGCGTCGCTGGCACTTATCATCCCCGTCGTCTGGTGTACTCACATTGCCGCAGCCGGAGTACAGTCGGTCAATCCGAACATATCGAACCCCTCGACGACGATTATCTGGGCGTCGCTCAACGTCGTGTCCCCCTTCATCGGCGCGCTTGCGGTGGCGGGGCTTTTCGCCGCGGTGCTCTCCACGGCGTCCACCCAGATCCTCACGCTGGCGTTTTGCCTGTCGCGCGACATCTACGAGCGCTTCTTCTGCCCGGTCACGGACAAAGCGTCCGAAAAAAAAGTTCTTTTCGCGACTCGCCTTGCGATCGTCGGCTTCGCGATCTATGGATGCATCGCGGCGTGGGGTAACCCCGGCGTGATCGTGCAGATCGGGAATTTCGGCAGCTCCGTGTTCGCGTGCACGTTCTTTCCTGTGCTCATCTGCGGCCTGCGCTGGAAGGGCGCCACGCGGGAAGGCGCGATCTGCGCGATCCTCGTGGGGCTTTTTGTCGACGGCATCTTGAGTCTCATTCCGCTTTTCATGGGCAAGGGGCTGGCGTGGAGCGGCTATCTGCCTTGGAACCTGCACCCCGTCGTGTGGGGTTTCTTCGCGTCGTTCGCGGCGATGTTCATCGTCAGTTCCATGACGAAACCAACTCCCGGGATGCAGGCGATCGTGGACAAATGCATGACGATCCCCAAAGACGAAAACGCGACCACGCCGATCGGCCGCGTCAAGGTGTATGCTTTCGGGATGATTACCGTTGCAATTGTGTTTTACGCCACGGCCATGTGGTTTGCGTCACAGATCCCCAATCCGGTTTTGGGATCGTGAGGCGTTAAAAAATTTTTCCTCCCGTAAAAAATCAGCCCTCATAGGGTGCGGGACCCATAAGCCCCCTTTAGCGATAAAAAGCTCTTTTTGCGCGTCAAAAAGGGCTTTTTATCTTTCGGGGCGAAGGGGCCGAAAACAATGTCAGGAGGGGTTGCACATGAAAGTTGTGGATATTAAGACATACGCGCTTTCAACGAAGCTCGCCGATCCGTTTTACTTCGGCGAGGGGTGGATCCGGGGACGCAATTCGATGATCGTAGAAGTCGTCACGGACGAGGGGATCGTCGGTTGGGGCGAGGGGTTCTGCCACGGCAACCAGCCGCCGGAGCTCGCGCAGGCGGTCGTCGAGAACGTCCTCAAGGACCTCGTCGTCGGTGCGGATCCATGGGACGTGGAAGTCCTCTGGGAGAAGATGTACTATGACACGCAGCCCTACGGGCGTAAAGGCGTCGTCATCAGCGCAATCAGCGCCATCGACGTCGCCCTGTGGGATTGTCTCGGGCGCGCGACCGAGCGTCCGATCCACAAACTGCTCGGCGGCGCTTACAGAAAAGACGTGAAGGCCTATGCGAGCGGTTTTTTCCGTCGCCCCGGCTCTTCGTATCCCCGGTGCGATTGCGACGAGGCTTTGGGGTACATCGAGCAGGGGTATTCGGGGATGAAGCTCAAAGGGGGGTTCGGCGTCAAGCACGACCTCGAGACGATGCGTTGCGTGCGCGAGTCCGTGGGGGACGATATCCTGCTGATGGTTGACGCGAATTGCGCCTATAACGTGGCGGCAACGCGGCGACTGCTTCGCGGTTACGAGGAACTCGACGTTCACTGGCTCGAAGAGCCGCTCCCGCCAAACGATCTCGAGGGGTATCTCGAGCTGAAGAACCTGACGTCCGTCTATATAGCAGCCTGCGAAAACGAATTCACGAAACAGGGGTATCGTGAATGGGTTGCGAGGCGTGCCGTGGATATTCTGCAGCCGGATTTGTGTTTCGCGGGTGGTTTTTCGGAGTGCCGTAAGATCCTGGCGCTCGCGCAGGCGTGGAACGTCACGGTGATGCCGCACGCGTGGGGCTCGGGCATCGGGCTTGCCGCTTCGATGCAGTTCGCCGCCACCGTTCCGGACGCGCCCTCGACGTTCATGCCGGAAGAACCGCTCATGGAATACGACCGCTCCGATCACCCCTTCAGGCAGGAGCTGACGTACCCGAACATCCTCATGAAAGACGGCCGCATCCCCATCCCCGACGCTCCCGGCATCGGAGTCGAAGTGAATCGGGACGCCCTGAATCACTACGCGAAAAAATAGAAAAGATATAAAGAAAATATAAAAGAAGAAATATAAAATTTAAAAGAGGGTGAAACCATGTTGACGATCAAGGGAATCCACGCGCCGGTGCCGACGGCTTTTCACGAGGACGGAACGCTGTGCGAGGAGGGTTTCAAGAAAAATCTCGAGTTTTGGGCCGTGTCGCCCTTGGACGGGATCATCGTGAGCGGATCGAACGGAGAACTGCCGTTTCTGACGCGCGAGGACCGCATGGACCTGACGCGTTGGGCGCGAGAAGCGGCGCCGAAAGAAATCCCCATCCTGTGCGGAGCGCATTTTCCATCGACGCGCGAGACGATCGAATGCGCGAAGGCCGTGGCCGATTGCGGGGCCGACGCGGTGCTCGTCCTGCCGCCGCACTATTTCAAAGGACAGGGGATGGAAGGGGCCAAGCATTATTTCAACGAAGTCGCGGACGCGTCTCCGATCCCGGTCGTTCTGTACAACATGCCCGCGAATACGGGGGTCAACCTGGAGTTCGACGCCATCCTGGCGCTTTCGGAGCACCCCAATATCGTCGGGGTGAAGGATACTTCGGGCGACATCACGAAGCTGAGCTATCTCTGCGCGCGCGCGCCGGAGGGGTTCGCCGTCTTCTGCGGGTCGGGCAACTACTACCTGGCCGCGCTCGCGTGCGGCGTGCATGGGGGGACGCTCGGCGTGAGCAATATTTATCCCGGGGCGTGCAAAGTGCTCGAAAACCTCTTTAAAGAGAATAAGATCGAAGAAGCGAAAAAATTGCAACACCGAATCCTCTTCGTAAGCGACGCCGTCACGCGGCGGTTCGGGGTCCCGGGGCTCAAGTGCGCGATGGATTCGCTGGGACTCTACGGAGGTCCTTGCCGCAGTCCACTGATGCCTGTGGGGCCAGCCGTGAGGGAGGAAATTTTAGCCCTTCTGAAAGAAGCGCGGCTTGACGAATTCGAGTCGCGAAGGTAAAAATAACTTGTTCGAAAAAAATGGAAAAAATATAAGGGCGAATCTTTGTTCCTCGACATCGGTGTATTGACCCCGGTGGGTTTTTAGAGGAGAATGAAGCCGTATATTTTTTACTTTATAACTGGGACGGGGCAACATCAGCACGGAGGCCGGTGCGAGTTTCGTCGTAGCTAAACTTGTTTGATGTGGAGGGCGGCTATATGGATCCTGTGCGATTGAATCTCACACACCTCGGTAGTGACGTCAAAACCTCGTTGGGCATAAAGCCCGTTCACGCCGGGGCGGATGAAAAGGTGACCACGC
Organism: Synergistaceae bacterium; assembly: GCA_031547985.1. Lineage (GTDB taxonomy): Bacteria > Synergistota > Synergistia > Synergistales > Synergistaceae > JAVBRL01. Next base: position 5,284 of record JAVBRL010000170.1, on the reverse strand, counting down.
CATTTTCCGAGGTCCTCAAGCAAAGTTTCATGAAGGTCAATGACATGCAGGTACAGGCCGACGACATGGTCAAACGGCTGGCCCTCGGGGAAGTCAACGACATCTCCGAAGTTTCCGTGACGGCGGCCAAAGCGGAGCTCGCGTTGCGCACGATGGTGGAGATCCGCAACAAGTTGGTGGAGGCGTACCAGCAGATCGCGCGCATGCCGGTATAATTAGTTGCCTATCCGGGAAAGCCTGACCCAGACCAAGGAACGCGTCGTCGCCGTCTGGACGTCGCTGGAGAAATGGCAGAAAGGCTCCCTCGTAGGAGGTGCCTTTCTGGTTCTTTTGGGGATCGGCCTCTTGGTCATGTGGGCTGGGAAGCCCGCCTACGAACCGATCTTTTCCGGACTGCAGGTCGAAGATCAATCCGCGGTCGTCAACTACCTCAAAGAACAAAAAATCCCCTATCGAAGCGAACCTGCCGCGAACGCGATTCTCGTTCCGCGGGCGAATGTCTATGAAGCGCGCCTCGCGTTGGCCTCGATGGGCATTCCCAAGGGCGGGATCGTCGGATACGAAATCTTCGACCAATCCAAGATGGGCAAGACGGACCTCGAACAGCGGGTCGCCCTTTTTCGAGCCAAAGAAGGAGAGCTTGCGAGGACGATTTCTCAGATCGACGCTGTCGAATACGCCCGCGTGATGATCGTCGTGCCGGAGCAGCGGCTTTTCCTCGAACAGAGCCTCCCCTCGACGGCGTCGGTGATGGTGAAGCTCAAACCGGGACGCGAGATCGGCCAGGAGCAAGTCAAAGCCATCGTTCATCTTGTCGCGCGAAGCGTCGAGGGGCTTAACTTCGACGACGTCACGGTCGTGGATACGACGGGGAAAGTTCTGTCTGATCTGATCGAAGACGGTAACCTGCTTTACACGGCCTCCGATGGACGGACGGTAACCTCGGTCCAGCGCGAGCTGGAGCGCCAACAGGAAGCGGAATTTGAGCGCCGGATCCGCCAGATTCTCGAAAAGGTCCACGGCCCCGGCAAGGCGGTCGTGAAAGTCCGCGTCGAACTCGACTTCGACAAAAAGAGCCTTTCCCACAAGGAATACATTCCGCTGCCCAACACGAACAAGGGCGTCGTCCGCAGTTCGCAGAACATCGAAGAAAACTACACGGGCCCCGGGATCATCCCCGGCGGCGCTCCCGGAACGACCACCAATATCCCCGGGTACGTCCTCAACAGCGGTATGGCGGGGGGCAACGTGGAGTACAACCGGGGGGACAACGTCACGAATTACGACATCACGACGAAAGAATTCCAGCAGGTGGTGACTCCTGGGGCGATTCGTCGCCTATCGGCATCGGTCATTCTGGACGGCCAGCTGTCGGATCAGGACCTCGCGCGTTGGCGCGACTCCGTGGCCGCGGTGGTGGGATTCCTCCCCGACCGGGGCGACCAGATCGTCGTGCAGTCGATGCCGTTCGACACGTCGTTCAGCGACGCGCTACGTGCGGAAGCGGCCGCCGAACAGCGCAGAAAACTGATCATCGGCGGTCTTTTCGTGCTGTTGATCCTGTTGCTTTTGGGAGTGGGGATTTTCCTCTGGCTGCGCAAACGCCGGTACATGGCGCAGCGCACGACGGTCGAGAGTTCGCAGGGACAGGTGCCCTCGTTGCGCGACCTGCTCGAAAACCCGGACCTGATGACCGCACAGGGTGAGCTTGCGGTGCTTGAAGAACAGTTAAAGACCTACGCGCAGAACAACCCCAAAGAGGTGGCCGAGTTGGTGAAAAACTGGCTCGTCGAGGATGTGTAGGTAAAAACGGATGGCCAAGCGAAGCGACCTTCGAGGAAGGGAAAAAGCGGCGATACTGCTTGTGGCGTTGGGGCCGGATATCGCCACCAACCTCTACAAGTTTATCGACGATACGAGCATTGAGCTCTTGACGCTCGAAATTGCCAATCTCCGGCGGGTTTCCGCGGACGTCAAGCTCGACGTCCTCAAGGAAGCCCAGGAGATCATCATGGCGCACGAGTTCATGACACAAGGCGGCGTGGATTACGCGCGCCAGCTGCTCGAAAAAGCCTTGGGGCCGGAGCGGGCGCAGGATATCCTGCGTCGGATCACGGCAAGCCTGCAGGTCCGCCCCTTCGATTTTGTGCGACATACCGATCCTCAGCAGCTGCTCAGCTTTATTCAAGGCGAGCACCCGCAGACGATCGCGCTTATCTTGTCGTACCTCTCCCCCGAGCAGGCGGCCACCGTCCTGGGTGGACTGCCGCCCGCGTCGCAGTGGGACGTCACGCGCCGTATCGCCAAGATGGACCGCATCACGCCGGAAGTTTTGCGGGAGGTCGAACGTGTGCTCGAACGCAAACTCTCCACTGTCATGGGACAGGACTTCACGATCGCGGGCGGTGTCGACGCCGTTGTGGGGATCATTAATTGCGTCGACAGAGGAACGGACCGCAATATCATCGAAGCGCTCGAGGAGCAGGATCCGGAGCTCGCCGAAGAGATCAAAAAACGCCTCTTCATGTTCGACGATATCCTGGGGATGGACGACCGTTCGCTGCAGCGTGTGCTGCGCGAGATTGACATGAAGGACCTGTCGCTCGCCCTCAAGGGGGCTTCGGAGGAGTTGCGGGTCAAATTCTTCCGCAACATGTCCAAGCGCGCGGCGGACATGCTCAAGGAAGACATGGACTTCATGGGCCCCGTACGAGTGCGCATGGTCGAGGAAGCGCAGCAGAAGATCGTGAACATCGTCCGTGCCTTGGAGGAAGCGGGCGAGATCGTCATCGCGCGCGGCGGAGAGGAGGAGCTGGTTGTCTAATCCGTTACGCCGCTCCAACGTGATTCGTGCCGTACGCCTGTTGCCGGACGCCGTCAAAATCGGCTATGTCCAAGCGCAGGACGCGTCCGCACCGGACGACTTACCTTCGATTCCGGAAGCCCCGGAGCCACCCGAAAGCCCCTTTCTTCGCGAAATCGAGACGCTTAAAGAACAAAATGGCGAGCTGAAAAAAAACCTCGAAGCCGCACAAGCATCTGCCGCGCGGTTCGAAAACGAAATTCCGCGTATCCGCAAGGAAGTCGAGGACGAAAAAGCCCAGCTTCAGGAGAAAGCTAAATTCGAGCTCGCGCGGGAGAAGGAAGAAGCCTCCCGTAGCGGGCACGAGGCAGGCTATAAAAAAGGATACGAAGAAGGATCCCTTAAAGCCGAGGAAGCGGTGAAGCAAGCATACGCCGAACGTCTCGACGAGTCGATCCATCTGCTGGAACAAATCCACGAATCCGTTGCCGCCGCACGCGACACGCTGGTGGCGCACCAGTCCGATTTCTTGATCCGACTGTGGGAGTCGATGCTCGAAAGGATGCTCTACTCGCGCGTCAAGCTGGACCCGCATGTTGTCGAACGCGCGCTTGCGGAGATCCTTCACCGCACGAGCGATCGGGAGCGGATCCAGGTTTACCTGAACCCGGAAGATATGCCGCTGGTCGAAGCGAAACGCGATGAGCTTCTTGATTCTCTTCGAGGGATCCAGCATTTCGAGCTGCTTGCGGACGAGCACGTGGGCCGCGGGAGTTGCCTCGTCGAAACGGCGATGGGGATTTACGACGCGCGATGGAAGACGCAGCTCGAACAGATCTCGACGGAAGTCGACCGCTTGTTGACGGAAGGCCAGTCGCAGGAGATCGAACCCACCCCGCAGGAATAACAAACCGTGTCTGAAAAAATCGACCCCGCCCAATCCTTAGAATCCGTCGCGCTCAACGCGGCTCGCTCGGGGAACTTCACCGACGAGGCCGCGGGGGAACTTTTGACCATTCTCGAAGGCCGTTTGGCCCAGACGGAGCTGATTCGCGTCAACGGGCGCGTCGCGCAGGTCGTGGGGCTCGTCATCGAGTCGCGCGGGCCGGACGTCCAGATCGGCGACCTGTGCGAAGTTCGTTTTCGAAACCGCGCAACGGCACTGCAGGCGGAGGTTGTCGGTTTTCGAACGGACCGCGTTCTTTTAATGCCGCTGGGAGAACTGCACGACATCGGCCCGGGTTGCGATGTCCTCTCGATGGGGCGGACGCTCGGGGTTCACGTGGGGCCGTCGCTCCTAGGACGTGTCCTCGATGGCTTGGGGCAGCCGTTGGATGGAAAAGGCCCTTTAGTAGCGACCGATTATTATCCGCTTTATGCGGCGCCTCCCCACCCTTTGAAGCGACAGCTTGTCTCGAAACCGCTCTCCGTCGGTGTCAAAGTGATCGATGGCCTTTTGACGCTTGGGCAGGGGCAGCGTGTGGGTATCTTCGCGGGCTCGGGCGTCGGAAAGAGCGTCCTGCTCGGAATGATGGCGCGCAATACGGTCGCCGACATCAACGTGATCGCTCTCGTGGGGGAACGTGGCCGAGAGGTCAAGGAGTTCATCGACCGCGACCTGGGATCGGGCTTGTCGCGTTCCGTCGTGATCGTCGCGACGTCCGATCAGCCGCCGCTCGTCCGTCTGAAGGCGGCGCTTACGGCGACGGCCGTCAGCGAGTATTTCAGGGACCAAGGATACAACGTTCTTTTGATGATGGATTCGGTGACGCGCGTGGCGATGGCCGCCCGCGACGTGGGGCTCGCCATCGGTGAACCGCCCGCGACGCGTGGTTACACGCCGTCGGTGTTCGCCATGCTTCCGCGTTTGCTCGAGCGTTCGGGCGCGGGGGAGGTGGGCAGCATCACGGCTGTCTATACCGTCCTGGTCGAAGGGGACGACATGAATGAACCTATCGCCGACGCCGTACGCGGCATTTTGGACGGGCACTTCGTCCTGAGCCGCCACCTCGCCGCCTTGAACCATTACCCCTCCGTGGATGTGCCGCGCAGCGTCAGCCGCGTGATGCCGAGCATCGTCTCGCCGGATCAGCTCACGGCGGCCGGGCGCGTACGCGAACTTCTCGCCGTCTACGAAGAAGCGCAGGACCTCGTGAACATCGGGGCGTACAAGCCGGGCAGCAATCCCAAAATCGATTGGGCGCTCAGCAACCTCGCGCCGGTTCAGGCTTTTTTGCGCCAGGGGATGAACGAAAATTTCACGTTCGAGCAGACGCTCGACATCCTGAAAACCCTGGCTCCCTTCTCGATCAATACCGCCAATCAAGAGCTTCCTCAAATGAAAATGCCTTCGTAAAGGCGAATTGTGGTAATATCTCGTCAAATGGATCTTTAAAAAAGAGCGTCTCGTTTTTTGTCCCTCATGGTCGTCTTATATATAAAGAAGACATGTTGAGGGAGCTTTTTTCGTAGGAGGGCTAT
>JAVBRL010000172.1:0-7163 GCA_031547985.1 Synergistaceae bacterium | reverse complement strand
TGTTGCAACGGGCCATCTGCGCGCGCGGATACGGACGGAATGAGCGCGGTGTTTCTAAAAACGAGACGTCTCTATATATATAAACTGCGCACGAAGGGCGAAAAACGCAACCACTATTTTTTGGTAAAATAATAAAAGTTCTAAATTTGATCGTTGTCGCATAAGGAGGCGAGTGCCATGGACCGGAGTTCGGATCAGCTCGTTGTCGTGATCGGCGGAAATGCCGCCGGAATGTCCGCTGCTTCCCAGTTGAGGCGCCTGAAAAAAAACGTCCCCATTCGCGTGTTCGAAAAAGGGCGGCATACGTCGTTCTCCGCGTGCGGTTTCCCCTATTACATCGCCGGACTGGTCGACGAGGTCGATTCGCTCGTCGCGCGTACCCCCGAGGAATTCCGCGCGAAGTACGATATCGATGTCCAGATGGAGCACGAGGTCCTGGCGATCGATACGAATGCGCGCAGCGTCCGTGTGAAAGACCTGCGTTCGGGCGAGGCGGCCGATCACCGCTACGCGCAGCTCGTGATTTCCACCGGGGCGATACCGGTTCGCCCTAAAATCGAAAACATCGAAGCCGAGGGCGTTTTCGGCGTGCAGACGATGGCGGACATCCTGGAAGTGCAGTGCTACATGGAAAAGTACGCGCCCCAAAAAGTTGTGATTGTCGGCGGTGGGTACATCGGTCTCGAGATGGCCGAGGCGCTCAACTGCCACAAGAAGCTCGACGTGACGATTGTCGATCGCTCGCAGCAGGTGATGGGAACGCTCGACGCCGACATGGCGGCGGGCGTCGCGGATGCGCTTCGCGACGTGGGGATCACGCTGCGGCTGGGCGAAACGCTCGAACGTTTCGAAACGAAGGATGGCCGCGTGAGCGCCGTCGTCACGGACAAGGGGAGCCTGCCCGTCGATATGGTCGTCCTGGGGCTTGGAGTGCGGCCGAATTCGCGGCTGGCCGCGGAAGCGGGGTTGCGGCTCGGGCCCAAGGACAGCGTCTGGGTGGATGCGTGGATGCGCACGTCCGCGCCGGACGTCTTCGCGGCGGGGGACTGCGTGCAGACGATCAACCTCGTGAGCGGGCGTCCGTTTCATTTCGCGATGGGGACGATGGCGAACAAACAGGGGCGCGTCGTCGGCCTCAACCTTGCAGGGGAGAGCCAACTCTTCCCCGGAGCGCTCGGCACGGCGGTGTGCCAGATCTGTTCGCGCGAAATCGCTCGGACGGGGTTGCTCGAGCGCGAAGCGGCGGAATTGAAAATGGACTATCGTGTGGCGAAGGTGACGACGTACACGAAGGCCGGTTATTACCCGGAGGTGGGCGAGATGGAGATCAAACTCGTCGTCGACGCGCCAACGCGCAGGCTGCTCGGAGCGCAGATTGTGGGAGCGTGCGGCTCGGCCAAGCGTATCGATACAGTTGCCGTCGCGATGACGATGAAAGCCACGGTCGACGAGATCCTCGATTTTGATTTGAGCTACGCGCCGCCGTTTTCCGAGGTGTGGGACCCCGTACAGACCGCCTGCCGCCGCGCATTGCACGCGCTATAAAAAATAAAAGATTGGAAAGAAAAGGGGTGCAGGGGAAAAATTCCCCTGCATTTTTTGTTTTTGGTCTTACATAACTCCCAGCGTTTTCAAGAGGAGCTCGAGCGCCTGCGGCTCGCAGGCGATCAGGATGTTGGCGTCGAGAGAGCTCGCCTCCTGCTGGTCTTCGGGGGTGATGTTGAGGCTTGATTTCGTCACGAGCGCGATGTCTCCATACTGGCCGAACATGGCGGCCACGACGCTCACGATGGAAGCGAGCATGTCGTGCGTGACGCTGGGGGTCGTGATGCCGCTCGTGAGGCCGAGCAAGCTGTTGACGGAGTTCAGGAACGAGCCGAGCAGGATGTTGCCGATTTCGCCCAGGGCGCTGTCGATCATCTCCTGTGGCATGGTGGAGATGTCCATCTCCATGCCGAATTGTTTGGAGATCAGCAGGCTCACGAGTTTGCCCGCGGCTTCTTCCTTGATCAGGAGCATGAAATTGAAGGGCGTCTCGTTGTCGGAGGCCGCGAAGACGGCGGCGTAGCTTGAAGCGGGGTCGTCGTAGTAGCTGTCGAGTTCGTAGATCGAGACGAGTTCGGCCTTGGGGATGTCGATGTCGACCGGGCAACCGATCAAGGTGGATAGCGAGGTCGCCGCATTGCCCGCCCCAATGTTTCCGATCTCGCGAATGGCGTCGAGATGCATGCCGTTGATGGAGTTCAGATCCAGCAAAATATTTTCCCCCTTCGCGTATCGCTGCTTTAAAATTCAATTTGATACCCAATCTAACAGATAAAACGGGATGAAACAAGCCTCAATTTTGCGCCGCGGCATGGATCGTGCCCGTTCGTGCGCGGCGTTCCCCAATCGTCACGAGGAAGAAGGCTTCCGTTTTGAAAAAATACTTGCAGAAAAATAATTTACATGATAATTTATTTTCATAATCGAGGAGGGCGGTCATGAAGGAGATTCGTCAAGCCGTTTCGTTTTTAAAAGGAGCCAAACGCAAGGCGTGCGTGTTTATCCTCGAGCACCCCGATCTCGCGGCGTTTCTTTCGATCGACGACCTGGCGCATAAAATCGGTGTGAGTTCGTCGTCGCTCACGCGCACGGCGACGGAGATCGGTTTTTCGGGCTTTCCGGAGATGCAGCGTTCCGTGCAGGCGTACCTGAGCGAGCGCCTCCTGCCGACGAAACGCCTTTCGAGTTCGCTCCCTCAGTCGGGGGCGTTCGATTTCAGAGATTCGATCAAAAAAGATATCCGCAATATAGAAGTTTCGGTTGCGCGCCTGACGGACGCATCGTTCGCCGCCGCCGTGCGCCTCTTGCGTGAATGCCGCGAAATCCATGTCGCTGGATATCGCACGCAACATGCGTCAGCGTCGTTTTTCAGCTTCATCCTGGGACAGCTTCGCGACGGCGTGAACTTGGTGACCATCGCCGAAGGACGCTTCATCGAGTCGCTCGAAAGAATGCGAAAAGACGACTTGCTCGTATGTGTCTGCCTTCCGCGCTATTCCGACTTCATGGTCAAGATCGTCGAATACGCGAGTGGTGTGGGGTGCCGCGTGCTGGCGGTGACGGACAGCGAAACGTCGCCGATTGCGCGGACGGCCGACGTCGTGATTTCAATGGAATACGAAAGCATGAGTTTTTTCAACTCCAACGTGGCGACGATGGCGATCTTGAACGCACTCGCGACGGGTGTGGCGTTCGAGGATCTCGAGGCGAGCAATCGGCGCATCGCGCGCTTCGACGCGATCATGAGCGAATTTTCGGTCGTCCATAAACTGTAGAGGTGGGTGTGAAATGAAAATCAGCGACAGGATCATGCGCGCCGCGCCGTCGGCGACAGCCGCGATGGCCGCTAAGGCGGCGGAAAAAAAAGCGCTGGGGGTCGACGTTGTTTCGTTCACGACGGGGGAGCCGGATTACGACACTCCGAAAGAGGCGCTTGCAAGCGCCGCGTTGGCGATGGAAAGAGGCGAGACGCATTACCCGCCGACGCCTGGAGTGCTCAAGCTGCGTGAGACGGCGGCACATTATTATCGCGCGCGCTTCGGGCTTTCGTACGATACAAGCGAAATCATCGTGGGAACGGGAGCGAAGCAGCTCGTTTACGAAGCGCTCGCGTGCCTGGTCGATCCCGGCGACGAAGTGATCGTCTTTTCTCCCGCCTGGGTCAGCTATGTGGAACAGATCCGGTTTTTCGACGGTGTCCCCGTCGTCGTGGATACAGCGGGCGACGCGTTCGTCCCCAGCGTCAAAAAAGTCGCGCGTATGATCACAAAGCGCACGGTCGCGATGATCGTCAATTCGCCGAACAACCCGACGGGGGTGATCTATCCCCCCGAGACGCTGCGCGAACTCGCGCGGCTCGCGGTGGAAAAAAACATCGTCCTCTTGAACGACGAAATTTACGAACGCCTGACGTATAACGACGCGCCGGTGGCTCATATCTTGAACGAATTTCCGGGCGCGCGCGAACATGTGATCAACTTCAACGGCGTCAGCAAGAGTTTCGCGATGACGGGGTGGCGGATCGGCTACGCGCTGGGCCCTAAACAAATCGTTCGTGCGATGTCGACGCTCCAGGGGCACCTCACGTCGGGGACGTCGACGATCTCCCAGTGGGCGTCCGTTGGAGCGCTTGAGCACGCGCTTAAGCGAAGCGACGCCATGCGGGACGGGTTCAAACAGCGAAGGGATCTCACACTGAAGCTCCTGGATGAAATCGCAGGGATCGAATATGTGAAGCCCGAAGGAGCTTTTTACGTTTTCATCGACATATCGAAATGTCTTGGCGAACGCTCCGGGCTGCACGACGACGTCGCGTTTTCCATGGCGCTTCTCGAGCGTGGCAACGTCGCGGTCGTTCCGGGGTCGGCGTTTTTGCTCCCGGGGCACATCCGTATTTCTTATTCATGTTCCGAATCCGCGATCCGGGAGGGAGTGAGGCGAATTTCCGAATTCATATCGAACCTCCAAAAATAACCGCATTATTTTTAATACGAAAAAGGAAAGAGGTATCGTGATGGCAAAGAAAACCGTATTCGCAGCGCTGATTCTGTTTGTCCTATCCTTCATTCTTGTGGGTGGAAATGTCGCGTCGGCCGCTTATCCCGAAAAATCCGTGCAGTTGATCGTGGCCTACTCCGCCGGAGGCGCCACGGACGCGCTGGCGCGTATCACGGCCAAATATTTGGAAAAAGAGCTCGGCAAACCGTTCATCGTCGTCAATAAGGCCGGTTCGGACGGCGATATCGGCTTCACGTCGATCGCCAAGGCGAAGCCGGACGGATACACGATCGGCCTGATCAACATCCCGAGCATCATCGTCAACCCGATCACGCGTCCCAAGGTCGTGCGCTACCGCGTGAGCGACCTCATGCCGATCGCCAACGTCGTGACGGACCCGGCGATCCTCTGCGTGAAAGCCAACAGCCCGATCAAATCGATTCCGGAGCTGATCGCGGAAGCGAAGAAAAACCCCGGAAAAATTTCCTGCTCGCGCGAGGCGGACTACCTGGGCGTGCTCGAATTCTGCAAGAAGTCGGGCATCGAGCTCAATTTGGTTCCGTTTGACGGAGCCGCCCCGGCGAAAGCGGCGCTTCTTGGCGGACACATCGACATGATCTCCGCGAAAGTCTCCGAAGTGGCGGAGCTCGTGAACGCGGGACAGATCCGAGGCCTTGCCGTGCAGGACACGCGGCGTTCCCCCGAACTGCCTAACGTGCCCGCGTTCGCGGAGCTCGGCTATCCGACGGTCATTCAGGGCGCGTCCCGCGGCTTCGCGGTCCAAAAGGGCGTGAAGCCGGAGGTGCTGAACGTTCTGACGCAGGCGATGAAGAAAATCGTCGCGAACCCCGAGTATCGAGACGAGCTGAAGAAGCTCAACATGCCGATCGACTACATGGACAGCGAGCAGTTCCTGAAGTACATCGCCGACCAGGACAAGATGTGGAACGATCGCTGGAAGGCCGATCCCTGGATCAAGGCGAACTAGACGTTTTTGAGTTTTTGAATTGCGGCGTGTGGCGGGCGTTCCCGCCGCACGCTTTATTGAAGAAGGAGAAATCGGCCATGCAAAAAGCAGAGAGGATCGTTTCGGTCATCAATATCGCGTTCGGAGCCTTCGTCATCTATCTGGCGACGGAATATCCGTTCGAATCGAAGATGATCCCTGTTCTTTATTCGATTTTGTACATCCTGTTATCGGCGATCCTTTTCATCGGTTCTTTTAAAAAAGAAAAGATCGACGCAAGCAAAGAAATGCCTGAAACAGAAGACCTTTTTCAGGTTTTTAAAGTGAGCCTCGTTTTCCTCGCCTACATCGCGTCGATTCCGTTCGTCGGTTTCTACGTCTCCACGCTGCTTTTCATGGCGTTTTTCATGATCGTCACCAAGGCGTCCAAACTGCGGGCGACGCTTGCCATCTCGTTTTCGGCGACGGCGCTGCTTTTCGTCTTCTTCGAGTGGGCGCTTCACATCCCGACGCCGAGAGGAGTGCTGTTTTAATGCTCGAGTTCCTTTTGCCGGCGCTCCATAACGTCTTGATGCCGTCATCGCTCTTGATCCTTCTCGTGGGGACGGTCGCGGGGCTCGTGGTCGGCGCGCTGCCCGGGCTTTCGTCGACGATGGGCGTGGCGCTCGCTATACCGCTTACATTCGGTATGGATCCTACAGCGGGGTTGATGTTGCTCGGAGCTGTCTACTGCAGCTCGGTTTACGGCGGCTCGATCACGGCTATCCTGCTTCGGACGCCGGGGACGGACGCGTCGATCGTGACGACGTTCGACGGTTTTCCGATGACCCAGCAAGGGCTTGCCGGCAAGGCGATCGGAATCTCCACGACGGCGTCGCTGATCGGCGGTCTTTTCAGCGCATTGGCACTTTTGTGTATCGCGCCTTTTTTGGCGAAGATTGCCCTTCGTTTTGGCCCTCCGGAGTACTTTCTCGTCGCGGTATTCGGTCTTTCCGTCATTATCAGTATTTCGAAGGGGGGCTACTTGAAGGGCTTCATATCGGGGTTGTTCGGCCTGCTGGTTGCGACCGTGGGGATGGATGCCTTCATCGGGTATCCGCGCTTCATCTTCAACAACGACGCGCTGCTGGATGGAATCCCCATTCTGCCGGCATTGATCGGGCTGTTTTCGCTTTCGCAGGCCATCAAAATCTCGTCGGGCAGCTCGACAAAAATTCTGTCGGAGGACGTGGTCTTTCACGATCGCGTGATGCCGACGTGGACGGATATCAAAAAAACGTGGAGCGTCATGTTTCGCTCCTCCATCATCGGGACGATTATCGGGATTATTCCCGGGGCGGGAACGGGGATTGCGTCGTTTTTGGCGTACAACGACGCGAAAAGGACGTCCGAAAATCCCGACAACTTCGGCAAAGGCGATATTCGGGGAGTGGCTGCGCCCGAGGCGGCGAACAACGCCGTGACGGGTGGGTCGCTCGTGCCCGCGCTCACGTTGGGAATTCCGGGCAACGCTGTCACGGCCGTTTTCATTGGCGGGCTCACGATCCACGGGCTGATCCCGGGGCCGAACCTCTTCGTCAAATATGGCGACATCACGTACACGGTGATGCTGTCTCTGTTCATCGCGAACCTCATGTTCTGGGTCATCGGGATC
>JAVBRL010000092.1:0-6933 GCA_031547985.1 Synergistaceae bacterium | reverse complement strand
CGTGGGATCGCGACGTGTCGCCTGCGGTGAAGCGCTGGCCCGCGTCGGGCGAGTTCACGCTCAAGCCGTCGGGTGCGCACCCGACGCGTGTGACGGCCGACGGGCAGGACGGCAAAAAGCTGGTCCTGACGTTCGCGACGGGTGTGCAGGTAGGTGCCACGGTGGCGCTCGACTACAACCTGAACACGGACGCGATCAGTTTCGATGCCACGACGACTCCAGGAACGGCGAAAGTCGTGGGGAGTTTCTCGGATTTGCCCGTTCTCACTCCGCCCTCTTGGACGACGGAGCCGCAAACGACCGTAGGGCTCACGAGCGTCGACATCACGAGCGGTGCCTTGAACGCGAATGGCACGGGATATTACATCGTGGTTGCCTCGGGAGCCGCCGTGCCGACGGCGGCGCAAGTGAAGGCGGGGAGTGATTACGGCGCGGCCACGGTCTTGAAAAAAGGCAGTTTCGGCCTGACACCGAGCATGACGCCCGAGAACGTGACGGGGTTGACCCACTCGACGGATTACGCGATCTACTTCGTGGCCGAAGCGAACGGCGTCTTGCAATCGGATGCCGCCGTCCTGGCGCGGACGTTCACGACGGGCACGCCCGACAAGCCGTACGCGGCGCAGAAACGACCCGACGGCGGGCAGACGAACGTGGCGCTCGGCACGTTGATCAAAGTGAGCTTCGACCGGACGGTTGCGGTGAGCAAGGATATTACGAATACGGCGAATGTTGTGCTCACGGCTGCCGGAAACGCGACGCCGATCGCGGCCACGGTGACGTTCGACGGCGCCCGCCTGCTCACGATCTCGCCGGACGTGGCGCTTGCCTACGGCACGAAGTACACGGTGACGATCGCGGCGGATACGTTCAAGCGGCCGGATTTCCCGGCGATCGGCAACGCGGCGATCGCGTGGATCTTCACGACGATCGCGCAGAGCGTGCCCGGCGGCGGGGAATCGGGCGGCGGTTCCACGCCGTCCTCGAACACGGTGCCTTCGAGCCTTTCGATCACCATCGGCGGCGAGAAGCTCAACGCCGAGAAGCAGGCCGACGGCACGTACCTGATCACCGTCCCGAATGGCACGGATGTTTCGAGCGTCGACATCGCGGGCAAGCTGCCCCCGGGTGCGACGAGCGTGCCCAAGCTGCCCGCGAAACACGACTTCACCCAAGGCCCGCTCACTCTCGTCGTGACGGCCGAGGACGGCACGAAAAAGACGTACACGGTGAACGTAATCGTAGCGGGCCCCGACGATCCGACGGCAAAGCAATATTTCACGCTCAATGTGAACGACTGCGAAGTGATCGCCACGCAGAACGCCGACGGCTCGTGGCTGGTGAAAATTCGCCTGCCGTTCGGAGCGGGCTCCGACCCCGCGCTGTTGTCGGCGGTCAAGGCGTATCTGACGAACCTGGGCCTGACGGATATTTCGTACAGTTGGGTGGACGCCGACGGCAACGCCACGCCGGTCTCTGCGCTGAAAGCGAGTGCCCCGTATCTGGAGATATCGGGCACGGCGGCCAACCGCGACGCGTTCAAAAACGGCGCGATCACGTCGATTCAATACATGTTAAAGAATGACCCGATAACCTACGTGCAGGCATTCGCGAACGGCGGCCTGAAACTGGCCGACATGCCGGGCTTCCCGCAAGAGAGCCCGAGTGGTGGCGGGGGGTCGTCGAGCGGATGTAATGCCGGGTTTGGCGCAATGGCTGTTGCATTGATGGCGATGGGTGTGGTGGGGAGTCGAAAACGGAAATAATTGACGGTCCTTTGTTCGCGTGGTAGGGGCCGCCGCCTTCGGCGGCCCGTTTTTTTTATGCGCGCCGCGTCTGCAACGGGTCGCCGAGGGCGGCGACCCCTACCGGAAAATCGTAACGGCGAAAGGCAAGATTGCCACGTCGGGCGAAAAACGCCCTCCTCGCAATGACAGTTCGCCTGTGTCTCCCATGCTTCTAGGGAAGGTGTCGCCGAAGGCGACGGAGGGGTTGCCTTACAACACGACCGAGTCTTTTTGGCACGCACGCATGGCTTGCTCATGCGCGGCGCCAAAAGCCTCGGTCGCTTGTTAGGGGGGTGTCGCTATTCTTTTTGTGTTGCGTGCGGGCCGCCGACGGCGGCGGCCCCTACGATTTAGGCGTTACTTCGGTTGTTGCAACGGGTCATCTGCGCGCGCGGATACGGATGGAATAGAGCGCGGGTGAAAATTTTGGGACGTCCTATAAAGGTAAACTGCGCAGGAAGGTCCCAAAACGCAACCAACGCGAACGAAAAACATTTTTTATCTTCTCTTGGTCAGTATCCGCAAGGCTTCGCATGCGCGAAAATAATTTCGACGGACTTCCGGCGAAGCAGGGAGCCGGTGAGTGACAAGGTCTTCCCTCTGAAGGTGGTGATGACGTGCCGACAGGCAAAGATCGCCAACCGCGCGACAAAAAAGAGGAACGAGGCCCACTCACCCGGGTGATCCACCTCGTTCCTCTGTTCGCTTTGATCCTCCAGTTTCTTGAGTTGCTGCTCAAGTTACTGGGAGTGATCAAGTGACGCCGGTTGGAATTTATTCCTTTGGGTCGCCCTACCGTCGCGGGCGATCCGTTTCTAACGGCAAGTATAGCATGAAACGATTTATTTTTTCTTCAGCACCTTTTCGATCGCGTCGAGTCCCCGTGCCAACAACTGGAGGTTCGCCTGGGTGCCCATGTGGCCGATGCGAAAGAGCTTGCCGCTCCTGGGGCCGTAGCTGCCGCCCAGGACGACGCCCTCGTCGCGCAACGCTCCGTCGAACGCCTCCCAGGTCCACCCCTGCGGCACGTAGGCGGCGGTGACGGTGGGCGAGCGGAGCGCGCGGGTCTTGGGGAAGATTTCGAAGCCCAGCTCTTCGAGCCGGTTACGCGTGAAGCTGGCGGCGTCCTCGTGACGCGTGTAGACCTTGTCGAGGCCTTCGACTTCGACGATGTCGACGAGCGAGCGCCGCATGGCCTCGAGTGCCCGCCAGTTGTGCGTGTAGGTGGGAAACCGTCCGGGCCTGCCGACGTGCCGCCAGTCCTGCAGGGCCGTGTAGCCGCCGAAGCTGCAGCGTTTGTCGTCGATGTGCTCGATCGCCCTCCAGGCCGTCTCGCTCACGAACGTGAACGAGAGGTCGGGGGGCAGCGAAAGCGCTTTTTGCGAGCCGCCCAGTAGCAGGTCGATGTCCCACTCCTCGATCGGTACGGGCGTGCCGCCGAACGAAGAGACGGAGTCGACGCAAAAAAGGGCGCCCACCTGCTTGGCGACGTCCGAAATAGGCGCCAACGAGTTGATGAGGCCTGTGGGGGTTTCGCAGTGGACGGCGGTGATGATCTTGGGGCGGAAGGCCTTGGCCTCCCGCAGGACGACGTCGGGGTCGATCGGCTGGTCGAACGGGAATTCGACGAGCTTGACGCGAAAGCCGCAACGCGCGGCCATGTCCGCGAAACCGGAACCGAAAAAGCCGTTGCTGACGGCGAGCATGTTTTCGCGAATCGAAATCGAACTCATCATGGCGCCCCATAACGCCTGCATCGCCTCGCCGCTCATGACGACCGGCGTGCGCGCGGTCTTGCCCAGCGTCCGGAGCAGGCGCTGCACCTCGCAATAGAGCGTGAGGAAGTCCTCTTCGAGGTCGGGGCTGCCGTAATCCGTCAGGTACGCCTCCATATATTCGCGGGGAACGGAAACGGGGCCCGGCACCAGGGCGATCGGGTACGTCTTCATAACGATGACTCCTCCTTGCTGTTTTTCGCGCTTATCCATGCTTGGCTATCGATTATACCCGCAGTCGATTATAATATAACGGTTTTTTGCAATATCTCAACAAAGAGTGATCCGGGAGGAGATTCGACGAAATGGCTTACGACTTTGCGGCAATCGAGCCCAAGTGGCAGAGAAAATGGGAGGAGTCCAAGGTTTTCGAGGCGGAGGCGAATAAAAACGCGCCAAAGTTCTACTGCCTGGAGATGTTTCCGTATCCGAGCGGCGCGCTGCACATGGGGCACCTGCGCAACTACTCCATCGGCGACCTGCTCGCGCGCTTTTTGCGCATGAACGGATACAACGTGCTCTACCCGATGGGCTTCGACGCTTTCGGCATGCCTGCCGAGAACGCGGCGATCAAGATGAAGCTTCCCCCCGCCAAGTGGACGTGGCAGAACATCGAACAGATGACCGCGCAGCTCAAGAGCATGGGGTGCAGCTACGACTGGCGGCGGCGCGTCGAGACGTGCAACGAGAACTACTACCGCTGGAACCAGTGGCTGTTTTTGCAGTTCTATAAAAAGGGGCTCGTCTACCGCAAGCATGCGCCCGTGAACTGGTGCGAGGAGTGCGGCACGGTGCTGGCGAACGAGCAGGTCGTCGACGACGGCGTCTGCTGGCGCTGCGCGACGCCCGTCACGAAACGCGGCCTCGACCAGTGGTTTTTGCGCATCACCGACTACGCGCAGGAGCTGCTCGATTGTCTGGACGGCCTCGAAGGCTGGCCCGACCGCGTGGTCGCCATGCAGCGCAACTGGATCGGCCGTTCCGAGGGCGTGCACTTTTCGATGGCGGTTGCGGATTTCGACTGCCGGATCGAAGCGTTCACGACGCGTATCGACACGATCTTCGGCGTCACGTTCGTGGCTCTTGCCGCCGAACACCCGCTCGTCGAGGAGATGATCGCGCGCATGCCGGCGGACCGCGCGGAGAAGGCGCGGGAATTTGTCTCGCGGATCGTCTCCAAAAGCGCCATCGAGCGCACGTCGGCGGGTGTCGACAAAGAGGGTTTCGACACGGGCTTCAAGGCCGTCAACCCCGCGACGGGCGAGCTGGCTCCTATTTGGATCGCCGACTATATCCTGATGGATTACGGCACGGGCGCGATCATGGGCGTGCCGGCCCACGACCAGCGCGACTTCGACTTCTGTCGCAAGTACGGCCTGCCGGTCGTGCCCGTCGTGCGCAACGAGGACGGATCGATCCCCGATGGCGCGGCGATGCCGCACGCGACGGAAGCCGACGGCGTGGCCTGCAACTCCGGCCCCTTCGACGGCCTGCCGACGCCGGAAGCGGTCATGCAGATTTCGGCCTGGTTCGAAGAAAAAAATTGGGGACACCGAGAAGTGCAGTTCCGCCTGCGTGACTGGCTGATCTCGCGCCAGCGCTACTGGGGAACGCCGATCCCCATAGTCTACTGTCCCGATTGCGGCGTCGTGCCCGTGCCGGAGTGCGACCTCCCCGTGCGCCTGCCGTACGACGTGGAGATCCCGCCGACGGGAGGCAACCCGCTCACGACGCGCGAGGACTGGCTGAACGTGCCGTGCCCGGTCTGCGGTAAACCGGCGAAGCGCGAGACGGACACGATGGACACGTTCTTCTGCTCGTCGTGGTACTTCGACCGCTACGCCTCGCCCTGGACGGACAAGGAGCCGTTCGCGTACGACGACGTCAAATACTGGATGCCCGTCGACCAATACATCGGCGGCATCGAACACGCGTGCCTGCACCTGATCTACGCGCGCTTTTTCACGAAAGTTTGCTCCGACCTGGGGCTGCTGCCGCCGGACGTGCGCGAGCCGTTCACGAACCTGCTGACGCAGGGGATGGTGATCAAGGACGGCGCGAAGATGTCCAAATCGCTCGGTAACGTGGTGGATCCGGACGAGATCATCAAAAAATACGGTGCCGACACGGCGCGGCTTTTCATCCTCTTCGCCTCGCCGCCCGAAAAGGACCTCGACTGGTCCGATCGGGGCGTCGAAGGGGCCAATCGGTTCTTAAACCGCGTCGCGCGCGTGGTGACGGAAAACCTGGAATCTTTAAAGAGCGCGGCGCACGGTGCGCGCGTTCCCTTGAACGAACTGACGCGCCGCGAGGACCGCGACCTCAAGCGCGCGATCCATCGCGCGATCGACAAAGTCACGCGCGACATCGGCGAGGAGCGGCAGTTCAACACGGCCGTCGCCCGGCTGATGGAGCTGACGAACGCGCTGATGGGCTTCACGCCCGAGGGCGCGCAAGGAGCGCGTCTTCTGCGCGAAGGCGTCGAAGCGTTGCTCTCGTGCCTCTGCCCCTTTGCTCCTCACCTGTGCGAGGAGTTGTGGGAGCAGATTGGCGGAGCGGGTTTTCTGTCGCTTCATGCGTGGCCCAATCCCGAAGCGGAAGCGCTGGTGGCCGATCTCGCCACGATCGTGCTGCAGATCGGCGGCAAGGTCCGCGCGCAACTCGAGCTTCCCGCTGGATTGAGCAAAGAGGAGCTGCAGGAGCGCGTTCTGGCGGACGAAAACGTGCGCAAGCGCCTGGAGGGCAAGCGGATCGTCAAGGTGATCGCCGTTCCCGACAAGCTCGTCAACGTGGTCGTGGCGGACGCCTAGAGCTTCATCGCGATGCCGCATCTTTATCTCGTCGCCGCTGCGGGAACCGCACAGAGGACGCTCGTCGCGAGCACGTTGCGTTCTTTGGAGGAAAAAGGGTACTGCCTGGGCGGCAAACAGGAGGGCGGCGACTGGGTGGGGCTGATCGCGGAAAACCGGTCGGGAGGTTTTTTCGACGAGCGCAAGATCGTGCTGGTCGAAGAGGCCGAAAAGCTGGGGCCTTTTCCGGAAAAGCTGATCTCCCTGCTGGAACCGCAGGATGCGGCGGTCGCGATCGTGCTCGTCTACCTCGCCGACGCGGCGAAAACGCTGGGGGGGGCGCTTGGCAAGTCGACGGTTATGCGCGCGCCAGAGGCGCCGCGTTGGCCGCAGCAGCGCCAGAAGTGGGTGCTCGACCGGGCGCGGGAGTTGGGGATTTCACGCGTCGCGCCGGATGCGGCGGCGCTTCTGGTGGAGTGGTACGACGACCTCGAGGAGCTGGCGTCCGAGCTTGAGAAGCTGGCGATGGCGGCCGAGGGGGGCGTGATCGACGCCGACGCGGTGCGCGCGCTGTGCCTCGAC
>JAVBRL010000040.1:0-16609 GCA_031547985.1 Synergistaceae bacterium | reverse complement strand
TCACGTCGTCAAGTCGGCGAGCAATATTCCCGGAGCGCGCGTGCTCCATGTGGACAGCCTGAACGTCTACGACCTGCTCAATCAAGAGCGGCTCATCGCGACGCCGGAGGCGGTCCGCAGGATCGAGGAGGTATTTGGGCGATGAATCTCGTTGCGCACGACATTATTATCCGTCCGATCATCACGGAGAAAAGCAGCCGCCTGATGGAGCTGAACCAGTATACGTTTGAAGTCCATCGGGCAGCGAACAAAATCGTGATCCGAAAGGCCGTCGAGGAAGTCTTCAAAGTCAAGGTCGCGAAGGTGCGTACAGTGAGCGTGCCCTCCAAACCCAAGCGCATGGGGGCTTTTAAGGGGTACTCCCGCTCCTGGAAAAAGGCGGTCATTACCCTGGCTCCAGGCGAGCGCATCGAATTCTTTGAAGGCGCGAGTGCCTAGGTAGAAGGGGGAAAAAATTATGGGAATGAAAAAATTTCGCCCTATAACACCGGGCAGGCGCTTTATGGCCCTTCCTGATTTTCAGGAAATCACGAAGGACGAACCCGAAAAAAGCCTTGTCGTTTCGCTCCCGTTCAAGGCGGGACGGAACAATACCGGCCGCATCACGATGCGCCATCGGGGTGGACGCGGGCGTGTCAAATACCGGATTATCGATTTCAAACGGAACAAGATCGGTGTCCCCGGTAAGGTCGCGAGCATAGAATACGATCCGAACCGTTCGGCACGGATCGCGCTCATCGCGTATCTCGACGGTGAGAAACGCTACATCCTGGCGCCGGTTGGCTTGGGTGTGGGAGATGCCATCCTGGCGGGGCCGGACGCGGATATTCGCCCGGGAAATGCGCTGAAGCTGAAAGATATTCCCGTGGGTACCGTGATCCACAACTTGGAACTCGAACCCGGTCGCGGCGGCGTCCTTGTGCGTTCGGCGGGAACGTCGGCGCAGCTGATGGCCAAAGAGGGGAAGTACGCCTTTATCCGGATGCCGAGTGGGGAGCTTCGCCTTGTTCTGCTGGAGTGCATGGCGACGATCGGCCAGGTGGGCAACGAGGAGCATGAAAACGTCGTGTACGGCAAGGCGGGGCGGACTCGCTGGCTGGGGCGTCGTCCCCACGTTCGCGGCATGGTCATGAATCCCGTCGATCATCCGATGGGCGGCGGCGAAGGACGGAGCAAGTCGCACAAACATCCCGTTTCTCCGTGGGGAACTCCCGCGAAGGGTTATCGGACGCGCAAGAAGAAGCCGTCGGATAAGTTCATCGTTCGCCGTCGCGCGAAATAAGTGGCCATAAGGTCGACGAGGAGGATATAAAATGTCTCGATCGCTAAAGAAAGGACCGTATGTCGACGCCCGTCTTCTTCGCCGGGTCGAGGAAATGAACGACTCGGGCAAGAAGCGCGTTCTTAAGAGCTGGGCGCGTCGTTCGAGCATCACGCCGGAGATGGTCGGACACACGATCGCGGTTCATAATGGAAGAACCCATATTCCGGTTTACATCAGCGACAACATGATCGGGCACAAGTTGGGCGAGTTTGCGCCGACCCGCAAGTTTGGCGGGCACGCGGGGCAGGAACGCTCGACGAAGGTCAAGAAGTAGGAGGCGCGCAGATGGAAGCGAAAGAAGCGAAGGCAAGCGTTTGGCAGGTGCGGATGTCCGCCACGAAGATTCGCCAGATATTGCCCCTCATCCGCGGCAAAAAAGCCTCCGATGCTCTTGTCGTGCTCAAGTACACGCCGAAGCGTGGCGCGCGTATCGTCGCCAAGGTTTTGAAAAGCGCAGTCGCTAACGCGGAGCACAATTTCGGGATGGACATGGACAAACTTGTGGTCGTTACCGCAAGCGCGGATCAGGGTACCTATATGCGGCGTTTCCGTGCCGTTTCGCACGGTCGCGCGCATCCGTACAGACATCATACGAGCCACGTCACCGTGGTCGTAGCTGAGAAGTAAGGAGGGGTGACATCGTGGGTCAAAAAGTTCACCCAGTAGCTTATCGTTTAGGGGTTATCTACGACTGGGAATCTCGTTGGTACGCGGACGGGAAGAATTACGCCAAGAACTTGCACGACGACCTGAGGCTTCGTAATTGGATGAAGAAGCGCTGGTCGCATGCGGGGATCAGCAGGGTTGAGATCGAGCGCATTGGTAACGTGTTGCGTTTCACGGTATGGACAGCGCGTCCCGGAGTTGTGATCGGCAAGGGCGGCGCGGAGATTCAGGCTGCTCGGGACGAGCTTCAGACGTTGACCGGAAATCGCGTGATGATTAACATCCAGGAGATGAAAAACCCCGATATCGAGGCGCAAGTCGTGGCCGAAGGGGTTGCCTCCTCCCTCGAGCGGCGTGTCAGCTTCCGTCGGGCGATGAAGCAGTCGATCTTCCGCGCGATGAAAAGTGGCGCCAAGGGGATCAAGATTCAGTGTTCGGGGCGCCTCGGTGGAGCGGAAATCGCGCGTACCGAGTGGTACCTCGAGGGGCAGCTGCCGCTTTCCACGCTGCGCGCCGACATCGCCTACGGGTTCGCCGAGGCGAGGACCATTTATGGTGTCATCGGCGTGAAGGTGTGGATTTACAAAGGCGAAGTGATGGAGCGCAAGCCAGTCGTCGCGCTTTCCGAGGAGAGGGGGTAGCGAAATGCTTTCTCCGAAAAGGGTGAAGTACAGAAAACCCCACTTGACGGCGCTTCGCGGAATCTCCAAAGGCGCGACGAAAATCGATTTCGGCGAGTTCGGATTGCAAGCTCTCGAGAACGGCTGGATCACTGCGCGCCAGATCGAAGCGGTTCGTGTT
Organism: Synergistaceae bacterium; assembly: GCA_031547985.1. GTDB lineage: Bacteria > Synergistota > Synergistia > Synergistales > Synergistaceae > JAVBRL01. The sequence continues at coordinate 13,818 of JAVBRL010000040.1, read as the reverse complement.
GCGATTTCGCGTAAGATGAAAAAAGGCGGCAAGATCTGGATTCGTATTTTTCCGGATCGGCCGGTGACGCAGAAACCGCTTGAAACGCGTATGGGTAAAGGAAAGGGCAACGTGGAATTTTGGACGGCTGCCGTCAAGCGGGGGCGCGTGATGTTCGAAATCGCGGGCGTTCCGCGCGATGTCGCCGAAGCGGCGTTCCGGACAGCCTCCTTCAAGCTGCCGATAAAGGTGAAGCTTTTGTGCCGAGATGGAGCAGGTGACGCGTAATGGAACCGAAAGCACTCAGAGACCTTTCCGCGGAGGAGCTTCGCGAGAAGCACCGTCAGTATAAAGAGGAGCTGTTCAACCTGCGTTTTCAAAACGCGATCGGGCAGCTGAACAACTCGGGACGCATCAAGGACGTCCGACGAACCATCGCGCGCGTTCTCACCATTCTTCGGGAGAAGGAAATGGGCGTTGTACGTGCGGAGGCTAGGAGGTAATTGGCGATGGAGGAGAAAAAAGCTCACCGTAAGGTTCGCATGGGCGTCGTCGTGAGCGATAAGATGGAGAAATCCGTCGTCGTGCGTATCGACCGTAAGGCCCAACATGTTCTTTACGGCAAACCCGTTTTGCAAGTGAAGAAGTATATGGCTCACGATGAAAACAACGATTGTCGTGTGGGCGACAAGGTGATCATCGAGGAGACCCGCCCCTTGAGCCGGAATAAGTGCTGGCGCGTGAGGGAGATTGTCGAACGCGCGCCGGATGTTGCGGCGAATGCGGGAGCAGAGGAGGCTTAAGCTCGATGATACAGCTTCGTACGGTATTGAATGTCGCGGATAATTCGGGAGCGAAAAAAATCCTCTGCATCCAGGTTCGCGGCGGCAGTTTTCACAAAAACGGTACTGTCGGCGACGTGATCGTGGGTTCTGTGCGCGAGGCGTTGCCAAACAGCAATATCAGCAAAGGCGATGTTGTGAAGGCCGTTATCGTGAGAACCCGCAAGGAGATTCGCCGCCGAGACGGTTCGTACGTGCGCTTCGACGACAATGCCGCCGTCGTGGTGGACAACAATGGCGAGCCCAAAGGGACACGCATTTTTGGGCCTGTGGCCAGAGAACTCCGCGAGAAGCGTTTCATGCGCATTGTTTCTCTGGCGCCTGAAGTGGTGTAAGGGGGCTTGGGACGATGTCGAAGATGAGAATTCGCACGGGCGACCGAGTCTGCGTGATTTCCGGCAAGGATGTCGGAAAAGAGGGAAAAATTCTTCGTCGCGACGTGAAAAACGAGATGGTCGTCGTCGAGAACGTGAATATGGTGACACGGGCGACGCGCCCGACGCAGAAGAACCCCAAAGGGGGGCTTGTCAAGAAAGAAGCGCCCCTTCGCGCGTGTAAAGTGATGTTGGTTTGCCCATCGTGCGGGAAACCGACGCGCGTTGCCAGGGCTTTTCTGGACAGTGGCCGCAAAGTTAGGGTTTGCAAGAAATGCGGCGAAATCGTAGACAAGGTGTAGAGGGTGAACAGAGATGACGCCACGTCTTTTGGCTAAATACAAAGAAGAGCTTCTTCCCCGCCTTAAGTCCCAACTGGGCTTCACGAACGTGATGGAAGTGCCGCGTTTGGTGAAGGTCGTGCTCAACATTGGGGTGAACGAAGCGAAAACGGATATTAAGTACATGGATGCCTCGATCGACGAACTGACGATCATTACGGGGCAGCGTCCCATGATGAAACGTGCGAAGAAATCGGTCGCCGGGTTCAAGGTTCGCGAAGGGATGCCGGTAGCTTGTTGCGTGACGCTACGTGGGGCGAAAATGTGGGAGTTCGTCGATCGCCTGATCAGCATTGCGTTGCCGCGCATCAAGGATTTTCAGGGAGTTTCGCGCAAGGGTTTCGACGGGCGTGGTAATTACAACCTGGGGCTTCGTGAACAGCTTTTGTTCCCTGAGATCGATTACGATAAAGTGATCCGCCAGCGGGGCATGAACGTCTCGTTCGTGACCACTGCGAAAAGCGACGCTGAGGCGCAGGCCCTCCTTTCCGAGCTGGGCATGCCCTTCGCGCGTTAGGGAGGAGTGCCCTTATGGCCCGCAAGAGTTTGAGAAACAAGGCGAAACAGGAGCCCAAATTCAAGGTGAGAAAATACAACCGCTGTCCCCTGTGCGGTCGTCCGCGCGGTTATATGCGGATGTTCAATATGTGTCGCTGCTGCTTCCGCAGTTTGGCCCGCGAGGGGAAGATCCCCGGCGTCGTCAAGTCGAGCTGGTAGCGTAAAAAGGGAGGATCTGGAAGATGTATGTCAACGATCCCGTTGCGGATATGCTCACTCGCATTCGTAATGCAAACACCGTCTATCACGAGATGGTCGATATGCCCATGAGCAAGATGCGCCTGGAAATCGCGCGCATTCTTAAAGATGAGGGATATATCCGCAATTATAAGACGGTGAACGACCCCAAGCAGCCTGTCGCGACGCTTCGGGTGTTCATGAACTACGGCCCCAATCGCGAACGGATCATCCAGGGACTTCGGAGGATCAGCAAACCGGGGCGTCGTATCTATGTCAAAAAAGAAGAGCTTCCCAAGGTGATGGGAGGACTCGGCGTTGCTTTGGTTTCGACATCACGCGGATTGATGACCGACGCGGAGGCCCGCAAACAGGGGCTCGGCGGCGAAGTCGTCTGCTATGTCTGGTAGCGGGGGTGTTTTGACAGATGTCCAGAATCGGTCGTAAAGTCATTCCCGTTCCAAAGGGTGTCGAGATCAAGTTGGAAGGTGACAAGATAACGGTCAAAGGCCCAAAGGGAACGCTGTCGATGGTGGTTATGCCGAAGATCAGCGTGGAGATCAATGAGGGCGAAGTCAGCGTTCATCGCGAAAGCGAACAGAAAAACGTCCGTGCGGCTCACGGAATGACCCGCGCGATCCTGAATAATTGTGTCGTGGGAGTCAGCCAAGGCTTCGAAAAGGCGCTCGAGATTATCGGCGTCGGTTACCGTGCGCAGATGCAGGGCAAGAATCTCGTGCTCGCGCTCGGTTACTCTCACCCGGTAGAGGTCGTTCCCCCTGCGGGTATCGAACTCGCGATCGACGGCCCCACGAAAGTGTTCGTCCGCGGTATCGACCGGCAGCAAGTGGGACAGGTTGCAGCCAATATTCGTGGTTACAGACCGCCGGAGCCGTATAAGGGCAAAGGGATTCGCTATGTGGGCGAATACGTGATTCGCAAGGCTGGCAAAGCCGGCGCTAAATAGAAACTGAGGTGATGGTTTTGATTTCGAATCGTAGCCGTAACGAGATGCGAGAGCTTCGACATCGCCGCCTGCGAAAGCACGTGGCCGGGACGGATGCCCGTCCTCGCCTGAGCGTGTTCCGTAGCCTGAAGCATATCTATGCGCAGATCATCGACGATGAGAAGGGACGCACGATTGTGGCCGCTTCGACGCTCGATGAGGCGGTAAAAGGGACGCTCAAAAATTCCGGTAACCAGGAAGCGGCGAAATCCGTCGGCAAGTTGGTGGCGGAAAAAGCTTTGGCGCAGGGGATTTCCTCCGTCGTCTTCGACAGAGGCGGACATATTTTCCACGGCCGTGTCAAAGTGCTGGCCGATGCGGCGCGTGAAGCCGGCCTCAAGTTCTAGGAGGGAATGAGATGGCAAAAGAACAGCAACAGCCTGTGAAAAATTACAGCACGAGAGGAATGGAGCTTGTCGAAAGGGTCGTCTCCATCAATCGCGTGAGCAAGGTCGTCAAGGGGGGTAAGCGTTTCAAGTTCAGCGTCCTCGTCGTCGTCGGAGACGGAGTCGACCAGGTGGGACTTGGAATGGGCAAGGCGCGTGAAATCTCCGAGGCCGTGCGCAAAGGGATTGATCGTGCGAAGAAAAACATGGTTGACCTCAAGAAAGTCGGCAATACGATTCCGCACCCCATCTTGGGCAAGTTTGGCGCGGCCGAAGTCCTGCTGAAGCCGGCGGCCCCCGGGACGGGTGTTATAGCGAGCGCAGTTGTGCGTGCGATCATGGAGCTTGGAGGAGTCAAGGACGTACTGACGAAAGTGATCGGGCGCACCTCCAACGCGATCAATGTGGCGTACGCGACCTTCGAAGCCGTCAACGGAATGCGAACGCCGGACGAAGTGCGTCGCCTGCGCGGCAAAGAGCCGCGCGGCGAATAACGGCGCGCTTTGGGAGGGGCAAAGATGGCTAAATTGTTCGTAACGTGGAAGAAAAGCTGCATCTCCAGACTGCCGCGCCAGGGAAGAACGATACGCGCCTTGGGTTTGCGTAAACTGAACCAGACCGTTTGCCACGAGGATACACCGCAGATTCGAGGAATGATCCGCGCGGTGTCTCACTTGGTCGAATGGACTGAGGAGAAGTAGGGGGTTGGATCGGTATGGAACTGCATGAACTATCCCCGGTTGCGGGGGCGAAGAAGAAAAGAAAGCGGATCGGTTTTGGCCTTGGAAGCGGGCATGGCAAGACGGCGTGTCGGGGGCATAAAGGGCAGAAGGCGCGTGCTGGCTGCACGATCGGGCTTAATTTCGAAGGCGGGCAGATGCCGCTTGCGCGGCGTATGCCCAAACGAGGATTCAGCAATTTTCGTTTCGCGAAGAACTACCAGACGGTTAATATCTCGGCACTGGAAGAGCGCTTCGAGGCGGGAAGTGTCGTCGACGCGCAGGCGCTTTACGAGCGACGTCTTGTTTCGCACGTGATGGCTCCGTGTAAAATCCTGGGGCAGGGCGAGCTGACGAAGAGTTTGACCGTGCGTGTCCAGGCTTTCAGCGCTTCTGCGGCCCAAAAAATCAATGCGGCCGGGGGAAAGGCCGAGGTGATTACGGGTGCTTGATTCCTTCCGGGATGCATTTCGACTTCCCGACCTCAAGCGACGCATCCTGTTTGTCATCGGCGCGCTTTTCGTCTATCGCCTCGGCGCCCATATCCCCACTCCGGGGATCGACGCGGCGGCGATGTCCAATTTGTTCGACAAAGGTGGAGTTCTCGGTTTTCTCGATCTATTCGCCGGCGGAGCGTTGCGGCGCTTCAGCGTCTTTGCGCTGGGCGTTGGGCCCTATATCAACTCCAGTATCGTGATGCAGCTGCTCGTCGCCGTAGTGCCCGCTCTTGAGCGGATGCAGAAGGATAGCGAGGATGGGCGCAAGAAGATCGTTCAGTACACTCGTTATGGAACCGTCTTTTTCGCACTCATCCAGGCGATTGGAATGACGTTCTGGCTGCGCAATTTGAGGATTTTCTCGGGCGGTTACCTGGATATGCTCGTTGTTACCGTGACGATCACCACAGGGTCTGTTGCCGTGATGTGGTTGGGGGAGGTTATGTCCGACCATGGAATCGGGAATGGTATCTCCATGCTGATTTTCGCGGGGATCGTCGCGCGTATTCCGGAAGCGATCGTACAGACGTTCAACCTCTTGAGGATGGGCGAAATGAATATCGTCGCTTTAGTATTGGCGTTGGCCGTCATGATTGTTGTGGTCGCAGGGTGCGTCCTTCTTCAGGAGGGGCAACGACGCCTTGCGGTGCAGTATGCAAAGCGTGTCGTTGGCAACAAGGTGTACGGAGGGCAGAGCACGTTCATTCCGCTTCGAGTCAATACGGCGGGAGTTATTCCGATCATCTTCGCGTCGAGCGTACTGCTCTTCCCTTATACGATCGCGGGTTTCTTTTCGGGCAGGGCCTCTGAGGCGATTCAAAGCGCTTTTTCCCCCAGTAGCCCTATTTATATGATCTTTTATGTGTTGTTGATCATATTTTTCTCCTATTTTTACACGGCGGTTGTTTTCAATCCGGCGGACGTTTCGAACAACATGAATAAATACGGCGGTTTCATCCTTGGAATTCGCCCAGGGAAGCCGACGTCGGATTACATTGAAAAGGTGATGAGCCGCATCACGCTGGGCGGAGCTGTGGCACTTGCCATCGTGGCCTTGATTCCGACGGTAATGACGGGAATCATGAAAGTTTCCACATTTTATTTTGGAGGCACGGCGGTTTTGATTGTCGTTGGCGTTGCGTTGGATACGATCCATCAGGTCGAAGGGCAGCTTTTGATGCGTCATTACGATGGAATCCTGAAGCGCCGCAATAAACCGGGCGGACTGTTCAAGATCTAATCGGAACGAGGAGGGAGTGCGCATGCGGATCATTTTGTTGGGACCGCCGGGATCGGGCAAAGGGACGCAGGCTGCGAAGCTGCGCGAACGTTATGCCATCGCCCATATATCCACCGGGGATATCTTGCGCGAAAACGTGAAGGCGAATACGGAACTGGGGTTGAAAGCGAAAGGTTTTATGGATTCCGGTGCGTTGGTTCCCGATGATCTGATCGTTTCGATGATGCGCGAACGCCTTATTCGGCCTGATTGTGCCGAGGGATTTCTGCTCGACGGTTTTCCGAGAACTGTTCCGCAGGCGCAGGCGCTTGATGCGATGCTCGAAAAGATGAATATCCGCCTGGATGCCATTGTCCTTCTGGATGTACCGGATGATGTCGTCGTCTCACGTTTGACGAATCGCCGGGTATGTCGCTCGTGTGGGGCAATCTATAACGCCGTCTCGCAACCTCCCAAGCAGGAGGGAATTTGCGACAAGTGCGGAGGAAAGGTTATCCAGCGCGACGACGACAAGGAGTCCGTCATTCGGGAACGCCTCGCCGTTTATCGAAAACAGACGGAGCCGGTGGTGGATTATTATCGCCGGACATCGGGATTGTTGGCGGTCGTCGATGCGGTGCATTCGTCTGACGCGGTTTTGCGTTACCTGGAAGCGAAAGCGTGAAATGTCTTTGTTTTTGGCGGTGTTTGAAGGGTTATGATTTCGCTTAAAACCTCCCAGGAACAGGACAAGATGCGAACTGCCGGGTTTTTGGTGGCAGATGTCCTGAAGTTGATGCGAGAATTGGTTCGCCCCGGTGTCACCACGATGGTTCTCGACAAGCGCGCCGATGAATTGATCGCCCGCGCGGGTGCCACCCCTGCGTTTCGGGGTTATCGGGTCCCTGGAGTTCCCGTCCCTTTTCCGGGTACGATCTGTGCGTCGATCAATTGCGAAGTAGTGCACGGGATCCCAAGCGAAATGCGTGTTTTACAGGAAGGCGACATCTTGAGTGTCGATGTCGGGGTTTACGTGGACGGTTTTTGTGGAGATGCAGCGTGTACCTATCCCGTGGGGGAAGTCTCGCCTCTTCGCAGAAAGCTCTTGGAAGTGACGGAGCGTTCCTTAATGAAGGGGCTTGCCGCAGTTATTCCGGGGGCAACGGTTGGCGATGTTGGACACTCGGTGGAGGCGTGCGTCAAGAGCGAAGGGTTCGGATTGGTACGGGATTACGCGGGGCACGGAATCGGTAAGAAGATGCACGAACCGCCGCAAGTCCCGAATTATGGGAAACCTGGGAGCGGTGTCATGCTTAAACCGGGAATGACCTTTTGCGTGGAGCCGATGGTCATGACAGGAGGCGAAGCCGTCAAGAGCTTAAAGGACGGCTGGACGGTGGTCACGGTGGACGGCTCTGACGCGGCGCACTTCGAGCATACGATTTTGGTGACGCAAGAAGGGTACGAGATCTTCACACCATGGCAGGAATGAAAAATGTTTCGCTCGCCGTGGGGCAAGTTGTGGTCGTGAGGAAAGGGAAATTTGCGGGGGATCGTTTTGTCGTCGTCGGTTTGAGCTCAAAAGAGAGTCGAGTTTTCATTGCGGATGGTGACAAGATTTCCGTGAAAGCTCCGAAGCGAAAAAACCCTTTGCATCTGCAAGGAACTCGTTTGGTTCTTACGGATGTGATAAATCGGGTTTCATCCGAGAAACCACTCGACAACGGGTGGCTGAGAAGTCAAATTGCGACCGTTCAAGATCGGCGGGTTCAACTTGGGAGCAAGGAGGTAGAAGCGACTGCATGACCAAAGAAGGTGTTATCGAGGTAAAAGGTAAGGTGATAGAGCCCTTGCCGAATGCAATGTTTCGCGTGGAGCTGGAAAATGGGCATAAGATACTTGCGCATGTTTCCGGGAAAATGCGAATGCACTTCATTCGGATACTTCCCGGAGATAGGGTCCTAATGCAGCTTTCCGCATATGATCTGACCCGAGGCAGGATTGTGTATCGCTATAAGTAGCTTGTAAATTCATTGTCTTTTCGGTTTTATTGTGGTATAATCCCGCATCTGTGAAGACAATTTTGAATTTGTCACGATAAAAGTGGATCCAAAGTTTTTCGAGGAGGTTGTTCGTCATGAAGGTCAAACCATCTGTCCGGCCGGTGTGCGAGTATTGTCGCATTATCAAACGGCATGGTGTGGTGCGTGTTATCTGCAGCAGAAATCCGCGACACAAGCAGCGTCAGGGAGCAAGGAGGTAACGGAGAAATGGCTCGTATCGCCGGGGTGGATTTGCCACGAGAAAAGCGAATCGAAATCGCGCTCACGTATATTTTTGGAATCGGGCTCCCGACTTCGAAAAAGATCATCGAAAAGACCGGGATCAACCCGGACACGCGGGTGAAGAACCTCTCCGAGGAGGACGCTCAGAAACTTCGTGCGGAACTTGAGGAGAGTTACAAGGTCGAAGGCGACCTTCGTCGAGAGATCAGCATGAACATCAAGCGCCTGATGGATATCGGGTGCTATCGCGGTTTAAGACACCGTCTGGGATTGCCGGTGCGGGGACAGAGGACGCGGACGAACGCGCGCACCCGCAAAGGACCGAAACGGACTGTCGCGGGCAAGAAGAAGGCTACGAAGTAGCTTTTTGAAACCTAACCAGTTTGACCATTTGATCAGGGGGGATTACTAAGTGGCAAAACGCGTTCAGCGCAGAGGCAAGCGCAGGGAGAAAAAACACGTAAGTTACGGCGTCGCGCATATTTTTTCGACGTTTAACAATACGATCGTCACGTTGACGGACCGGCAGGGCAACGCTCTTTCATGGGCTTCGGGGGGTAATGTGGGCTTTAAGGGGACGCGCAAGTCGACTCCTTACGCTGCTCAGATGTCCGCGTCTCAGGCGGCGAAAGTTGCCCAAGACCATGGCGTCGTCGAGATCGACGTCATCGTGAAAGGCCCCGGACCGGGACGTGAGTCGGCGATTCGTTCGCTGCAGGCCGCGGGACTCCAGGTCAACGCGATCCGCGATGCGACGCCGATCCCGCACAACGGTTGCCGCCCGCCAAAACGTCGTCGCGTGTAATCGAGCGTGTAACCTAAGCGACGCGTTTGCGATTTTTTATATAAATGAAATGAACAGTTTTAACGAGGAGGTACGGGATTTATGAGCAGGTACACCGGTCCTGTGTGTCGGCTTTGTCGCGCGGAGGGGACGAAGCTTTTGTTAAAGGGGGATCGCTGCTACACGGAGAAGTGCGGGATCAATAAACGCAACTCCAAACCTGGGCAGCATGGAACGAAGCGTTCCAAAATGAGTGAATACGGGATTCGACTCCGCGAGAAGCAGAAGCTACGTCGTTTTTACGGTTTGAGCGAATCGCAATTCTCGGGCATTTTCGAGCGCGCGACGTACATGGGAGGGCAGGCGGGGCATAATTTCCTGCAGCTTTTGGAGCGCCGCCTCGATAATATCGTCTATCGTCTGGGGTTGGCCTCGAGCCGCAGCCAGGCTCGACAGTTCGTCTGCCATGGACACTTCCTCGTGAACGGGCGCAAGCTCGACATCGCGAGCGCCGTACTTAAAGCTGGCGATGTGCTGATCGTCCGCGAGAAGAGCCGAGATGTTTCGATGTTGAAGGAAAATGCGGAAGTTGCGGCTACGAGAAGTGTTCCGGGATGGTTGGAACTCAATGCGGAGCAGATGAGCGCGCGTATCGTCTCATTGCCGACGCGTGAGCAGATCGAAGTTCCCGTCAACGAACAGCTCGTTGTCGAGTTCTATGCCCGATAATTGTTTGACGAAAGGTGGGGGAACATTGGAACATGATCGTTACGAGATCATAGTAGAGGAGTCCGCCCCCTCGTATGGAAAAATCATCATCGAGCCCCTGGAACGTGGCTATGGAGTGACTTTGGGGAATGCGCTCCGCCGGGTGTTGCTCTCTTCCATCAAAGGGACTTCCATCACGGCAACGCGAGTGGATGGAGTACTGCATGAGTTCAGTACGATCCCGGGAGTTACGGAGGATGTCATTGAGCTGCTGGTGAACTTGAAGCATATTCCGGTGCGAAGCTATAGTTCCGAATTCCGCTGCCTTCACCTCGAGGTGGAGGGTCCCAAGGAAGTAACGGCCGCAGATATCGAGCCGGACAGCGAAGTCGAATTTGTCGACCCCGCCGCTCGTATCTGCATGCTCGAAGAGGGGCACAAGCTCTCTATGGATTTCTATATCGAAACGGGAACCGGGTATGCGCCGATCGATCGCCCGCGCCCGGCTTACCTGCCGGTGGATGCGCTTTTGGTCGATGCGATCTTCTCTCCCGTCAAGCGTGTCAAATACGAAGTCCAGGATAAGCGTCTCGGACAGCGGACCGACTATGACCGACTGGTTCTCGAGATCTGGACGAACGGCGTCGTCTCGCCGCAATTGGCGATGCTTCAGGCGTGTCGTATCCTGTCGGGCTACTTCGGCGTGATCGCGAAAACGTTCAGCGAACGTATCCGCAATACGGAAGAAGGAAATGCCCTGGGTGACGAAGAGCTCGCGAACAACGACTTTCTCGGAACCGTGAACGAGCCGTCGAGCGACAATGCCATTTTGTCCCGACCGGTACGCGATCTCGAATTGTCCGTGCGAAGCGAGAACTGTCTTCTTCGCGGGGGCGTGCACCTGATCGGCGATCTGTTGAAATACCGCCGTGAGGATCTGCTCAAGATCCGCAATCTTGGCAAGGTCTCCCTGGCCGAGATCGAGCAGAAGCTGGTGAATTTCGGGATCTATCTCACGGGAGACGCGAACGGCTCCGACGATTACGACAAGGAGGAGAAGTAAATACAATGAGACACCGCATGAACTTAAGGCGGCTCGGACGATACGGCTCTCATCGCCGCGCGATGTTGGGCAACTTAGCCGCGAGCCTTTTCGTCGAGGAGAGTATCGTCACGACGGTTACGCGTGCCAAAGAACTACGTCGCGTGGCCGAGAAATTGATCACGAAGGCAAAATCGGGAACCCTGGCGGATCGTCGCTTGGTGACGGCGCGCATGGGGCATAAAGAAGCGGCTATCAAGCTCTTCAACGATATCGCGCCGCGCTACGGAAGCCGCGTGGGTGGCTACACGCGCATCGTCAAACTGGGAAACCGCGTCGGCGACGCTTCCCCAATGGCGGTTATCGAACTGGTGAAATAAGTCAGCTGTTTGCTGTCGTGTCGCTTTTATTCGGCGACACGATTTTTTTTGCTTTTTGATTTTCGGAAAGGAACTTCTGATGGAATCTGCTCCATTGTGCGCCCTAAGCGGCGTGGAGTACGCCTATTCGAGGAGTCCTGAATCGGAGGGCGTGGAACGCCCCGCGCTTTACGGGATCAATCTGGCCGTTTATGAGGGCGAATGGATTGCCCTGATGGGGATGAACGGTTCGGGAAAGTCCACGTTGGTGAAAATGATGAACGCCCTGCTCGTTCCGACGCAGGGCGCTTGTTGTGTTCTGGGGATGGATACGCGTGACCCGCAAAACGCCCTAGCTATCCGAGCTTCCGTCGCGATGGTTTTTCAAAACCCGGAGGAACAATCGGTTGCCTCGATGGTCGAGGAGGATGTCGCGTTCGGCCCGGAGAACACGTCCGTTCCCACCGAGGAGATCCGCCGGCGCGTCGAATGGGCGCTCGATGTCGTGGGGTTGCACGACCGCCGGGGTTCGCTTGTGCACGCCCTCTCGGGGGGACAAAAGCAGCGCTTGGCGATCGCGGGAGCGCTCGCCATGAAACCGCGCTGCCTGATCTTGGACGAAGCGACGTCGATGCTCGACCCCGAAGGACGGGCCGAGATCATGATGTTGTTGCGTGAACTCCATGCGAGCGGGATGGCGATTGTCCAGATCACGCACGCCGCCGAGGAGACCGTCTACGCGGATCGGGTTCTTTTCTTGCGCGAAGGCGCCATCGCCTGGGAGGGCTCGCCGGCGGATTTTTTAAATCGCCTCGAGTCGTGGGGCTTCGAAAAGCCTCCGCTCGTGCGCGTGCACGAGCGCCTGCTCGCCGCGCGCAAGATTCCGCGTGGCACGCGCTGCGACGTCGACGGCATCGTGGAGGCGCTATGTCCCTCCGTGTGACGGACCTCGAGTGCGTTTTCGCCCCCGGGACTGAGTTAGCGGTTCAGGTGCTCAAGGGGATCACGTTCGAGCTGGGCGAGGGGGAGTGGTTGGGTGTCTGCGGACACACAGGCAGCGGGAAGTCGACGCTGGGTGCGGCGCTTGCGGCGCTTGTGCCGATTTCCGCAGGGAGTGTCGCGGTCGACGAAATAGAATTTACCCCGGACACGCGTCCGGAGCCCCCCAAGATGCGGGCGCTCCGCAGCCACGTGGGGATCGTCTTTCAATATCCCGAACAGCAACTTTTTGCCGAAAGCGTGGAGGAAGAGGTCGCGTTCGGCCCGCGCAATTTCTTTCCCGACCTGTCGCCGGGCGATCTCGCCGAACGCGTGCGATGGGCGCTCGGGCTCGTGGGGTTCGACGACGCGTTTTTGAAACGGTCTCCCTTCGAGCTTTCCGGTGGAGAGCGGCGACGCGTGGCGATCGCTTCGACGCTGGCGACGCGGCCGCGCTATCTCGTGCTCGACGAGCCGACGAGCGGCCTCGACGCCGTGCGTATCCGCGACCTGATCGAACTGATCGGGCGGCTGACGCGCGAGGGGGTGGGGGTGCTCCACATCACGCACGATATGGAGATCGCTTTTTCGCACTGTACGCGGTTGCTCGTGCTCGAAGAGGGACGTCAGGCGGCGTATGGCCCCCCCGAGCAGGTGGTCCGTGGTTTTTGCGAACACGCGCTCCCTAAAGGGCTTATCCTGCCGCCGGTGCTCGGCCTGTGTGTGCGCCTGCGCGCCCGCGGGCAAAACGTTCCGCTCACCTGGGACGAAAACGTCCTGCTGGAGGCCCTGGGCGCGTGAAGTCGTTCGTCTTCGGCCAATATTTTCCGACCGATTCGGTCGTTCATGCTTTAGACCCCCGGGCGAAGATCGCGGCGATCGTGCTGCTGCTGGTGGCGGTTTTCGCGACGGGACATTTGGCCTATTTCGTGCTGTGGGCGCTTTTCACGGTGGGGCTTGCGCGCGTTTCTCGCGTGCCGCTTCGCACGGTGCTGCGCAGTGCCCGTCCGCTGATCGTGCTGATCGCGCTGACGGCGGTACTGCATTTTTTCTGGACGCCGGGAGACGCGATCTTTTCGTGGCGATTTATCACGGTGACGCGCCAAGGGGTGGAGCTCGGGGCCGTGATGGCCTTGCGGCTTTTTTTCCTCGTCGTGATCGCCGGTTTTTTGATGCTGACCACGACGCCGGCGAAGCTCTCCGACGGGCTGGAGTCGATTCTCTCGCCCTTAAAACGCGTGGGCTTTCCCGCGCACGAGATGGCCATGATGACGACGCTCGCGCTTCGCTTCATCCCCACGCTGATGGAGGAGACCGACCGCGTGCTCAAAGCGCAGCTCGCGCGGGGAGCGGATTTCGAAAGCGGCTCGCTGTTTCGGCGCGTGCGTGCCTATATCCCCGTGCTCGTGCCGCTTTTCGTGCTGGTTTTTCAGCGGGCCGACCGACTCGCCGTGGCGATGGAGGCACGGGGGTATCACGGCGGCGAGGGGCGAACGCGCCTCAACCCACTTACGTGGCGGCCGCGCGACACGTGTGCGATCGCCGTCGCCATTCTCTGGGCTCT
>JAVBRL010000184.1:0-13347 GCA_031547985.1 Synergistaceae bacterium | reverse complement strand
GTCAAAAGAAACGAAACTTTCTTAAACATCAAAACACTCCTTATTTAAAAGCTCGTGGGCTCCGCCCACACCCGGCAGGGCAGCGCCCTGCACCCTTTCTTTAAGAACAGGGGTCAAGGGGACGAGTCCCCTTGCGGGGTGCGGGGCGGCGCCCCGCGCCCTTCTTCCTCGAAGTCGTCGCAGAACGAAAGTTGCTGCCCATTGCCCGGCGGCATTCGCACGCCCAAGTAGGCGAACGTGTTGCGCGTGGCTTTGCGTCCGCGCGGCGTGCGTTCGAGCAGGCCTTTTTGGATCAGGTACGGCTCGTAGATATCCTCAATCGTCTGGGCGTCTTCGTTGAGAGCGGCGGCAAGCGTCGTGAGCCCGACCGGGCCTCCGCCGAACAGCTCCACCAGCGCGCGCAGGAATTTGCGATCCCACTCGTCGAGTCCGTGTTCGTCGACGCCGAGCATGTCGAGCGCCGCCGACGCCAGCGCCGGTTCGACAGATTTGCACCCGCGTACCTGGGCCACGTCGCGCACGCGGCGCAACAGGCGCAACGCCACGCGTGGCGTGCCGCGCGCGCGTTTGCCGATCTCGCGGGCGGCTTCGTCGTCGACGGCGATGGCCAACAGTTGCGCGCCGCGCTGGACGATCTGTGTCAGTTCGGCAGGGGTGTACAGATCGAGCTGTTCGGTGATGCCAAAACGCGCCCGCAAAGGAGACGTCAAAAGCCCCAGGCGCGTCGTGGCGCCCACGAGCGTGAATTTCGGCAGGTCGAGCTTGATGCTTCGCGCGAGCGGCCCTTTGCCCACGACGATCGAGATGGAGAAATCCTCCATCGCCGAGTAGAGCACCTCTTCGATCACGGCCGAGAGGCGGTGGATTTCGTCGATGAAGAGCACGTCGCCCCATTTGAGGTTCGAGAGGATGGAGACGAGGTCGCCGGCGCGTTCGAGCGCGGGGCCCGACGTCTCGCGCAGCTCGCCGCGCATCTCGCGCGCGATGATCCCCGCGAGCGTGGTCTTACCCAGCCCCGGTGGGCCGTAAAAGAGCGTGTGGTCGAGCGGCTCGGAGCGATTCAACGAAGCGGCGATGAAGATCGAGAGTTTCTCCTTCAGCGCGCTTTGCCCGATGAACTCCCCCAGCGCGTCGGGACGCAGCGAGAGGATATCCTCCCGCGCGTCGCGCTTCAGCCGCTCGAGTGTTTTATTCGTTGGGTCCGTTTTATCCGATTCGTAGGATGGGATTGGGTTCGGAAAGCCTTTGTCAGCCACGGTCTTCTGTCCTTACTGCTTGCGCAGGTAGCGCAACGCGCCTTTGAGCGTCTCCTCTTCCGAGGGAACGGTTCCTTCCGGCAGTTGCGCGCAGTACGTGCGAACGGCGTAGGCGGCTTCGGCGTTCGAAAAGCCCAGCCCCGTGAGGGCCAGGACGACGAACGTCTGCGGCGAATCGCCCGGCGCCGGGGGCACCTGCCCCGAAAACTCACCAAAATCCCCGCTCGTGGCGAGGTGTGCGAAATGTTTTTGGATTTTCGATTTGAGCTCGAAGCAGATCCGCTCGGCGCGTTTGGCTCCCAGGCCCGGCACGCCCCCCAGGCGTGTGGGGTCCTGATCCAGAATGGCCGATACGATCACGGACGGGTCGATCACGCGCAGCACGGCGATTGAAAGCTTGCCGCCAAGCGTCTTGACGCTCGTCAGTTCCACGAAAAGCGCGCGCTCGGTCTCGTCGGAAAACGCGTAGAGCGTGGCGCCCGACTCGGCGATCTGGAGCCAGGCGAAACACGAAAACGGTTCGTTCGGACGGGCGCTCGCGAGCACACTCTTCGTGGCGTAGAGTTCGAGGCCGAACCCCGCGACGTCGAGGCAGATCGCGTCGCCGCCGACCGATAAAACCGTTCCCCGCAAACTTCGGATCATACTTGTTCCGGCTCCTTCCTAACGCGAGATCGCCAAGCGGCGGTCGTTGTTCGCAAGTGACAGCCCGACGATCGCCATGCCGAGCGCATCGGCGGCGTCGTCGGGGCGAGGCGTCTCGTCGAGCGCCAACAGATAGCGAATCATCCCCTGCACCTGTACCTTGTCGGCCGCGCCGTTACCGCAGACGGCCATCTTCATCTCGGCCGGCTTCGGCTCGTATGGCTCGATCCCCAGGCGTGAGGCGAAAAGCAGCACAACGCCACGCGCCTGCCACACCATCTCCGCCGTCGTCACATTGCGTCCGAAATAAAGCTTCTCGACCGCGATCACGTCGGGTGGGTAGTCGCGCGTTTTCGCGGCGAGCTCTTCGTACAGGAAATCGAGCCGCCGCGCGATGGACAGTTCGGTCGGCGTGCGCACGACCCCGTAGGTTTCCGCTATGAGACGATCGTTCTTTTGCAGGACGATCCCATATCCGAGCGTCCCCAGGCCGGGGTCGATGCCGAGGCAGCGCAAGGGATTTATTCGATCTGGCTCAGAATTTCGTCGGGAATATCGAAGTTCGCGTAGACGTTCTGCACGTCGTCGTGCTCTTCGAAGCGCTCGATCATGCCGAGCAGTTTTTCGGCCTCGGCTTTGTTGTTGACCGAGACGGTCGTTTTGGGAAGCAACTTCGTCTCCGCGCGCGTGACGACGTAGCCGGCGTCTTTGAGCGTCTTCGCCAGGTCGGAGACCGCGCTCGGGTCGCACGAAAGCGAGTACTCCCCCTCGCCGGTAACCTCGACGTCCTCGGCGCCCGCGTCGATGGCCGCTTCCATTAGCGTGTCGGGGTCGATACCGCTTCCCTCGATGACGACGATTCCCTTGCGGTCGAAGTTCCACGCCACGCAACCGAGCTCGCCGATCGAGCCGCCCGTTTTGGAAAAGAGAGAGCGGATCTCGGCGGCCGTGCGGTTGCGGTTGTCCGTCATGGCCTCGACCATCACAGCCACGCCCCCCGAGCCGTAACCTTCGTAGAGGATCTCCTCGAACACGACGCCCTCAAGCTGCCCGCTGCCCTTTTTGATCGCGCGCTCGATGTTGTCGACGGGCACGTTACCCTCGCGCGCGCGCTCGACGGCGATCTTCAGGCGGAAGTTCGCGTTCGGGTCTCCGCCGCCTGCTTTGGCCGCGGAGAGCACGTTTTTCAGCAGCCTCTGGTACGCAACGCCTTTCTTAGCGTCCTGCGCGGCCTTGCGATGTTTTATGTTCGCCCACTTCGAATGTCCAGACATCGTGTGATCACACTCCAAATCCCCAACAGGTTCAATATGCGATCAATTTTATCATAAACGCGCACGCCGCATACGAAAAAGCGCCCCTTCGCCGAGAACGCGAAGAAGGCGCTTTCTTTCACACTCATCACACGCCGCGTTTTACGCGAGAAGCTGCTCGAGCTGCTTTTTCGCCGCCGCGTCGTGTTCGGGCGTGTGGTACTTGCGGACCTCGTAGAGCGCCGCTTGGAGGATGGTGTTCTCGTCGAAGAAACCGCCGCGCGGAAGCATGCGGGGCATGATGTCGATGTCCGCCACGAAATAGCCGAGCGCGTTTTCCACGATCTGGGCGAGTTCCCCGACAATCTCGCCGTCCTGGTAGACGTAAAACAGCGTGAGCGCGTTCAAGAGCGTCGCCCGTTCGCTCTCGCGGTCCTTATGCCGCGGATAGCTGCACGGAGACTCCGGGTTGTCCATGTTCTTCATGTCGTTCGTCATTTCGCGGACCATGGTCCAGAATGCTTCCTCACTGTAGTATTCGCCGAACATTTTCGTCTGCAAACACACGCACCCCCTCACGCGGACCCATGCCCGCTTTTTTTAACTACAGATTGCCGATGCTCGTCACCATGACCGCCTTGATCGTGTGCATCCGGTTTTCCGCTTCGTCGAAGCAGCGCGCGAAGCGCGACTCCATGACTTCTTCGGTCACTTCGTTGCCCTTGACCGCGGGCAGGCAGTGCTCGAAGATGACGTTCTCGTGGCCGACGGAACGGATCAGGTCCATGTTCACCTGATAGGGGCGCAGCAGTTCGAGCCGCTCGGCCGCCTTGGCCTCCTCGCCCATGGAGACCCACACGTCCGTGTAGATGACGTTCGCGCCCTTGACGGCCGCATGGGGATCTTCCATCACCTCGATCACGGCACCCGACTGCGCATCGGCCGCGAGCCGTTTGCACTCATCGACCAGCGCGGGGTCCGTGAAGAGCGATTTCGGCGTCGCGATCACGAAATGCATGCCCACCTTCGCGGCTCCGATCATCAGGGAGTTCGCGACGTTATTGCGACCGTCGCCGACGTAGACGAACTTGATCCCCTTGAGATAGCCGAAGTTCTCGCGCACGGTGAGGAAGTCCGCAAAGACCTGCGTGGGGTGGTATTCGTCCGTCAGGCCGTTCCACACGGGGACGCCACTGTACTTCGCGAGGTCCTCGACCATCTTCTGGCTGAAACCGCGGAACTGGATCCCGTCGAACATGCGCCCCAGGACGCGTGCCGTGTCCTTGACGTCCTCCTTATGGCCGAGCTGGATGTCGTTTTTCCCCAGATATTCGGGGTGTCCTCCCTCGTCGATCGCCGCGACGGTAAAAGCGCAGCGCGTGCGTGTCGACGGCTTCTCGAAGATCAGCGCGATGTTCTTCCCCGCAAGCAGATTTCCCCGGATCCCGGCGCGCTTTTTGTTCTTCAGGTCACGCGCGAGATCCAGCAGGTATTCGATCTCCTGCGTGGTGTGGTTTTTCATGGTGAGCAGATGACGACCTCTCAAATTGAAGGGCATTTTCGGTTTTTCTCCTTTCGTCTGATAAGCAGAAATTTTGGATTTTGCGTCAAGGATCTCTATTTGAACGTTTCGCGGGTCAAGGGCATCGTCATGCACCTCGGGCCGCCACGACCGCGGCCGAGTTCCGCACCCTTGATCTCGAAGACGCTGATTCCGTGATCGCGCAACGTGCTGTTCGAAACGACGTTCTGCCGGTAGGTCACGACGACGCCCGGTGCGATGGCGAGCGTGTTCGTGCCGTCGTTCCACTGGTCGCGCGCCGCGAAGACCGGGTTGCCGCCGCCCGTTTCGATCAGGTGGATATCGTTCAGTTTGAGGTTTTTCTTGAGGCAGGCGATCAGGTCGTCGTTTTCATCGACGCTCACGAGATTGCCGCCCTCGTCGTAGCTTAGCTCCCAGATCTTCATCACCTTGTGCACACCGGGGTAGATCGTGAAAGCATCCCGGTCGACCATGGTGAACACCGTGTCCAAGTGCATGTAGGCGCGGTTTTTGGGAATATCGACCGCGAGGACTTTACGAATGCCCGCTTTTTCTGCCAGGCGACGCCCGACCATCTGCACGGTTCCCGCGTTCGTGCGCTGGCTCACACCGATGGCCAGCACGTCTTCGGAGAGCACATGGACATCTCCGCCTTCGATATGGTACGGGGCGGCATCCATGGGGTCCTCGCCGAAGTAGATCTTAATGTCCTTGAAATAGGGGTGGTACTTGAAGATGTATTTCGCGTAGAGCGGCTCGCGCGCGCGCGCCGGGAAGCTCATGACGCTGATGACGACGCCGTCTTTGACGAAGAAGTAGGGATCGCGCTGGAAATAGAGGTTCGGCAGCGGGCGGATCAGGAAATCGTAATCGTCGATGGCGAAACAGACGAGGCTCTTGCAGGGCCCCATCATCTCGCGCGCTTCTTCCTTCGTGATGCCCGCGATGAGATGCTCGATCAATTCGTCGGAGGGAGCCTCCATCAGCGTTGCTTTGAGCGATTCCAAGAGGGGAAAATCGAGCGCTTCCAGGGAGAGGACTCGGCTTAAAAGTTCCGAACGGATTTCGGATTCCTTGAGGACCTGCTCGAGGCAGTCCTCGAAATAGACGACTTCGATATTGTTGCTGCGAAGAAGGTCCGCGAACGCGTCGTGCTCTTTTTGAGCCTCTTCCAGCCACAGGATGTCGTCGAAGAGGAGCTCGTCCTTATTGACGATCGTCAGGCGTTCGAGTTCTTTTCCCGGCCGATGGAGCATCACGCGTCTGAGTTTCCCGACTTCGGACCCTACGTGAAAATTTCCCTCGTGAGCCATTGAATCCTACCTCCTTAGGGATCGGTTTTTGTTCAACAACGCATGTTCACTATAGCACCGGCACGTTGCCGATTCAATAGATATATTTACACGCGGGAGGTAAATTTTTTGTTATCTTTAAGATATTTTCCTCCTTTCTCTTTAATTTTTTCGATGTCCGTTTTTTTCTACTAAACTCTGAAGGGACTTTCCTAAAATTTGTTCGAGTTCATCCGTTTTGCCGTTGGCGTACGGCACCCCTTTGCGGAAAAGCACGAAGCCGTCGGGAGTCCCAGCGATGCCCATATCCGCATCCGCCGCCTCACGGGGACCGTTCACCTCACACCCCATGACGGCGAATTTGAAACCGTCCTCCAGGTCTTCCGGCACCAGTGCCCTCACTCGCTCCAGGAAAGCGGCCACATCGATCCGCGCGCGGCCGCACGTGGGGCAACTCACCCACTCGATGCCCCGCATCCGCAGTTCGAGCGCCTGCAAAAGCGCGTACCCCACGCGGACCTCCTCGCACGGGTCACCCGTCAGGCTCACGCGCAACGTGTCGCCGATCCCTTGCATCAGCATCAGCGCCAGGCCGCAGGAGCTCTTCACGGCCCCCGGCATGCCCGCGCCCGCCTCCGTGATCCCGATATGAAGCGGATACTGCGGGTATTTTTGCGCGAGCAGCGCGTTCGCCCGCACGGTTTCGCGCACGTTCGAGGCCTTCGCCGAGAGGACGAGCGCGTCGAAATGTTCTTGCTGCATGACCCGCAGTTGATCTTCGACCACCTGAAAAAGAGCGAGCGCGCGGTCGCCGCCCGCACGATCGAGCTGGTCTTTTCGCAGCGACCCGCCGTTCGCTCCGATGCGAACGACCGCGCCGCGGTCGCGCGCGTGGGCGAGCAGCCCGCGCAGCGCGCCCGTATCGGCCATGTTGCCCGGGTTGACGCGAATCGAGGGGCAACCGGCCGCCAGGGCGCTCTCGGCCAGTTTCGCGTTGAAATGAATGTCTGCCATCAACGCGACGCCTCGGTCGGCCGCGAAAACGGCCAGATCCCCGAGGATCGTTTCATGCGCCACGTCCGTGTAGGCCGTGCGCACGAGCTCGCACCCCGCGGCCGCGAGCGCCTCGAGCTGCGCGCGGCAGCCGCGTCGATCGACAAGCGGGACGGTGAGCATGCTCTCGACGCGGATGGGATTTCCCCCCCCCACTTCGAGCGAACCGATGCGGACGAACTGTCTGCTGGCCATCCCGAGCGACACCTCCCGAAAAAAATTCTCTGCGTTTTTCGTTTTCGCGCTTTTACTTTCAGATCATTGACTGAAGAAGATGCGGACGATGTCCTTCCACGTGACGAACGCGATCAGGGGCAGCAGGATCGCGAAACCCGCGTAATGCACGTATGCCTCCCATTTTTCGGGAAAACGCCGCCCGGTCAGCATCTCGCCGGCGACGAAGACGAGGTGCCCTCCGTCGAGCGCGGGAAACGGCAGCAGGTTGAGCAGCCCCAAGTTGAGGTTGATCACCGCCAAAAACGAGATAAAAGACCAAAACCCCTCGCGCACGGCGTCGCCCGCCATGACGGCGATGCCCACGGGGCCCGTGATGTCCGCCTTCTGCGTGCCGGCGATCATCTGCCACAGCCCTTTCAAAATCTCCACGCTCATCTGCCACGAATAGCCCAGCGCCGTGACGAACGCCTGGTGCGCCGGGTAGTACTTGCGCGACGGCTGAATGCCCAACAGCCGCGCCTGATGCCCTTCGTCGTAGGGGATTTCGGTCTCGAAGGCGATCCGTTCGCCGCCGCGTTCGACCTCGAAACGGATCGGGCCCTCCTGGGCCTTCTGCAGCGTCCCCCGGATGTCCGACCACTTTTCGACCGGCGAGCCGTTGATCGAGCGAATCGTGTCCCCCGGCTCGATCCCCACCTTCTGCGCCGGATAGCCGGGCATCACCGCCCCGACTTTCGACACGGAGAGATCGAGCACGCCATAAGACGTCAACAGCAGCATGGTCAGAAACCACGCGATCAGGATGTTGCTCATCGATCCGCCCGCCAGGATGCAGAAGCGCTCCCACGGCTTTTTGATCAAAAAGGAGCGCTCAGGATCGGAGACGTCCTCTTCGCGCGCGTCCTCCTCCATGCCTTCGAGCCGCACGAAGCCACCGATGGGAAAGGCGCGAAACGCGTACTCCGTCTCGCCCCATTTGCGGCGAAAGAGCGCGGGGCCCATGCCGAAGGCGAATTCGTGAACCTTGACCCCCCGCCAGCGCGCCATCAAGAAGTGGCCCGCCTCGTGCGAAAGGACACAGATTCCGATCACGACCAAAAAAGCAAGCAAACTGACCACGTTATCGTCAAACCTCCCGCTTTTCGCAGATATCCGACGCCATTCGGCGCCCCCGGTCGATCAAACCGACCGCTTCTTCCAAAGACGTGGGAACGCCCTCATTGTAAGCGGCGAGCACGCTTTCGATGACCGTAGAAATACGCATGAACGGCAACTTTCCGGCCAAAAACGCCTCCACGGCCACTTCGTCGGCGCCGATCAAAAGCGAAGGGTACGCCCCTCCGCGGCGTCCCGCCTCGAGCGCCAGGGCGAAGCAGGGAAAGCGCTCCGCGTCGATCGGGGCGAACTCGAGCGCCCACGCCTCCGGCTCGGGAGGCGCGAATTTTTTCCCCGTCGCATCCGTCTCGCCCAACAGGTCCAGCCGCTCGGGCCACGCGAGGGCGACCGCCGCCGGCAGGCGCATGTCGGGGTTCGAAAGCAAAAGCTTCACCGCCCCGTCGGCGAAATGAACCATGCCGTGCACGAGCGACTTGGGGTGGATCACGGCGTCCACGCGGTCGCATTCCAGGTCGAAAAGCCGCATGGCTTCGATGCATTCGATTCCTTTGTTCATCAGCGTCGCGCTGTCGACGGTGACTTTGGGCCCCATCTTCCAGACCGGGTGCGCGAGCGCCTCGGCGGGCGTCACACCCTCCATGCGCGAACGCGAGTACTCCCGAAAAGGCCCGCCCGAGGCCGTGAGCACGATCTTGCTCACGCACTTGGCCGACTCCCCCTGCAGGCACTGCCAGATCGCGCTGTGTTCGCTGTCGACCGGCCGCAGTTGGTGCGGGCGCGAGACGAGCGGCATCACCCAGGGGCCGGCGACGACGAGGCTCTCCTTGTTGGCCACGCTGACTTCCTTGCCCGCCACGAGCGCCTTTTGCAACGCCCGGATCGCGCTCGTACCCGACGACGCGAAGACCACATGGTCGACCGTGTCGCTCGTGACGATCTCTTCCAAGAAATCGTAGCCGAAACGCACTTCCCCGCCGGACTGGCGAAAAGCGCGCAAATCTTCTGTTTCTTGGGCCGCCACGCTAGCGTCCGGCTCGGTCGCACAGATCGTCCGCGCGCCGGTCTCGCGCGCGCAGGCGGCAAGCGCATCGAGGCGCGAAGCCCCCACGAGCGTGCGCAGCGAAAATTGCTCCGGAAAGCGCCGGCAGATATCGACGACGGATCTCCCCACGCTCCCCGTCGCCCCGATCAGGACGATGCGCTTCATGGAGCTAGCGGCCGATGACTTCGAAGATCAGAAACGCCAGGGTGGCGTTGACGAGCAGGCTGTCGAAGCGGTCGAGGAAGCCGCCGTGGCCCGGGATCAGGTGTCCGCTGTCCTTGACGCCCGCTTCGCGCTTCAGGACCGATTCGCCCAGGTCGCCGAGCTGTCCGGCGAGGCCGCACAGCAGGCCCAGCAGCAGCAGCGGCAGCGGGGGAAACTCGAAGACGAAGGCCAGAAATCCGGCGCACAGCAAGCTCGCGACGGCGCCGCCGCCGAAACCCTCCCACGTTTTGCGCGGGCTGACCTTGTCGCACAGCGGCGTCTTGCCCCAGCGGCTGCCCACGAGGTAGGCGGCCACGTCGCACGCCCACGTGCACGCGAAGAGCGTGAGCAAAAAGAGATGCCCCCATTCGCGCGCGCGCATGATGATCAAAAACACCCAGGGGAGCACGATGTACGAAATCCCCGCGAGCGACGTCCCCATGTGGCGCAGCGCGTGGCTGCCGCCCGTCACCTGGCGGCGCAGCACTTCCATGAAAAGAATCAAAAACGAGATGATCGAGATAACCGCCAAAATCGTCGTGAGGCTCAGTTCGAGCGTCGCGGCGCAAAGCAGGATCACGGCCGCCCCCATGCCGATCCAGCGATTGACGGGGTAACGCGTCGAAAGCAGGTTGTAGAACTCCACCAGCGACAGCAGCGCCGCGGCCGAGGCGACGGCCGCCCAGAACCAGCCGCCGATCAAAATCCCCACCACGACGGCGACGACGATGAAAACGGAACTCAGGACCCGCAGAAAGGGCTGGTCTTTCGTCCAGACCTCCGGCTCGCGTTCATACGTGCTCTTCCATGGATTATCGCGCGATTCGTCGTGCTGAGGGTCGTTAGGCTCGAACGTTTCCATAGCGTCGCTCCCTTTCTATGTAGCTTTTGATGGCGTCGGCCAGGTCCGCCCGGCCGATGTCGGGCCACAGCTTCGGCGTGAAGTAGTACTCGCTGTAGGCCCCCTGCCACAACCAGAAATTGCTCATGCGAAGCTCGCCGCTCGTGCGGACGAGCAGGTCCGGATCGGGCACGTCGGGCAGGTAGCAGTTTCCCCGGATGGCCTCCTCCGTGAGCGGACCCGCGTTTTCGCCTTTGGCCAGCTTGGCCAAATGACTGTTCACGGCGTCGAGGATCTCCTGGCGGCCGCCGTAGTTGATGCACAGGATGAGCTGGATGCCCGTGTTGCGCGCCGTGTGCTCCTCGGCCTCGTGCATCGCGTCCAGCAGGTCGGGCGGCAGTTCGTGCAGCCGCCCCGCGAAGCGAAAACGCCCGTTCTCGGCGTGGATCGTCTCCGTCTTCTTCTTGAGCATGTGCTTGACGATGCCGAAGATCCCCAGGATCTCGTTGCGCGGCCGTTTCCAGTTCTCCGACGAGAACGTATACAGCGACAGGTACGAGACGCCGAACTCCTTCGCCGCGCGGACGACGGTGTCGACGACCTTGCTCCCCTCGTAATGCCCCATCACGCGCGGCAGCCCGCGCTGCGCCGCCCAGCGGCCGTTGCCGTCCATCACGACCCCCACGTGCTTCGGGACCTGCGACGGGTCGAACGTTATGGCGTCGGGCGAAAATTTTTCCTCACTCAATCTTGATCCCCTCCAGCGAACCCGTCTTGCGGTAAAGATCCCATGCGCGCTTGACCTCCTGAATATCGAGCCACGCGAGGTGCTTGGGGCTCCCCGCTTTCGAATCGGGGTAGCGCAACAGATAACTCGGGTGGAACATCGGCATCACCGCCACGCCGCGCCAGTCGAACCAGCGCCCGCGCAGCTTGCCAATCGGCTCGGTCGTCTTCAGAATCCAGCGCGTCGGCGTATTGCCCAGCATCACCATCAGCGCGGGCTTGATCATCAACAGTTGCGCCTGCAGATGCGCGTCGCACGCGAACATCTCCTCCGTCGTCGGCTGTCGGTTTCCCGGCGGGCGGCACTTGACGACGTTGCCGATGTAGACGTCCTTGCGCTCGATCCCGGCCGCCTGCAGAATCTGCGTCAGCAGTTGGCCCGAGCGCCCCACGAACGGGCGCCCTTGCAAATCCTCGTCTCCCCCCGGCCCCTCGCCGATGAAAACGAGCGACGATTCGCGGTTGCCCTCGCCGTAGACGAGCTGCGTGCGCGTCGCGTAAAGCGGGCACGCCTTGCACTGCTCCGCGCGGTGCCGCATCTCCTCCCACAGGAGGTAGCGCGCGCGCTCCCGGTCAGGCCCCGTCAGCTCGAAAAGAATTTCCCGCGTTTGCGTCATGTCACGACCCCCACGATGTTCACGTCGACGCGCTCGATCTCCAGCCCGCAAAAATAGCGGACGCTGTCGATGATCCGGCGGCGCACCTGCTGGGCGGTCTCGAAAAACGCGCGATCGCCCGCGCGCAGCTGCAGATCGACCTCGACGTTCAGATGATCGCCCTCGGAGTTCACTCGCGCCTGCACGAGCGAGGCCACCTGCGACGTGCGCATCACCACGTGCGAGATCAGCTTCTCCACCACCTCGGGCGCGATATGCACGTCGCCCAGGAAGTTGTACGGCGGCCGCACGATGGTCTTTTCCCCCTCGTACTCGGCCTTCGGCTTCCAGAATACCTTCAGCCGCCCCACGAGCTTGCCCGCGAAGTTCTTGCGCACGAGCACGTGCGAGACGGGGATGATGTGCTGCCGTTTGCTCAGCCGCTCACGCCGCGCGCGCGCAATCTCCTCCGGCGTCGCCACGTCTTCGATGTGGATCGTCCGCGTGAAGGGAGGAAAATCCAGCTTCGTGCGGATCTTCAGCGCCATCTCGTCCGACGTGGCCAAGATCAGCACCGTGCACGGCTGCGCGTGCGCGAAAAAATCCTTCACCGCCTTACGGTGGTCGTCGTATTCGAACATCGCGCGGCGGATGGCGCGCACCTGGTTGCGCTCGGCCTTTGCGCTCTTGCCGCAGACGATGCGCCCCTTGTGGATCACGAGCCCGTCGTCGACGATGTAGTCGGCGTCGAGGTGCGAGGCCACGAGCTGCGCCCGCTGGCTCTTGCCCGTTCCCGCCGGACCGACGAACGCGTAGACCTTGATCATGCGCCCGGTCAGTCCTGCGCTTCGTCCACGGGCACGAGCGTGATGCGCGCCCCCAGCGACACGAGCTTGCGCTCGAGGCTCTCGTAGCCGCGCCAGATGTGCTTGAGATCGTGCACTTGCGTCACGTCCTTCGCCGCGAGGCCCATCAGGATCAGCGCGGCCCCCGCGCGCAGGTCGGAGGCACACACGTCGGTCCCCGCGAGCTTTGAAACGCCGGTGACGACCGCCGTGTTGTTCTGCAGCTCGATCTTGGCCCCCATGCGCTTGAACTCGTCCGCGTGCAGAAAGCGCGAGTCGAACACGCTTTCGTGGATCACGCTCGTGCCCTTCGCGAGGCACAATAGCGCCATCATCTGCGGCTGCAGGTCGGTCGGGAAACCCGGATGCGGCAGCGTCTTCAAGGAAACGCCCGAAAGCCGCCGTTTGCGCGAGACGGTCACGCGCCCCTCACCCGCTTCGACCACGGCGCCCGCCTCCTCGATCTTCGCCAGCAGCGCCTCGATGTGCGAGACGTCGAGGTCCGTCACCGTCACCTCGCCGCCCGAGATCAGACCCGCGAGCAGATACGTGCTCGCCTCGATGCGGTCGGGGATGATGTCCACTTCCGCTTCTTCCAGCTCCGACTGCCCCACGATGCGGATCGTCCCCGTCCCCTCGCCCTCGATGGCGACTCCCATCGCCTTCAGCGTCTCGACCAGGTTCACGATCTCCGGCTC
>JAVBRL010000086.1:0-8610 GCA_031547985.1 Synergistaceae bacterium | reverse complement strand
GTGGACAGATCCTTACGCGTTACTCACCCGTTCGCCACTAAGATATACAAAAGCAAGCTCCCATATATCCCCGTTCGACTTGCATGTGTTAAGCACGCCGCCAGCGTTCGTCCTGAGCCAGGATCAAACTCTCCATGTAATTCCTTAAAGAGTTATTACCCTTTTTTACTCAAAACTCGTTTCATCTCCGGTTGTCTTACATGAACGCAAACGTCGCCGTCCGCATCCCTCAAACCTCGATTCTCTCTTTCCCATATTCGCCTGTCATGGTGCGCCAGCATTTGGGCTGGACTTTGTATTTTACAATGGCACATGAGCCCTGTCAATCCGGCCTTCGCAGGTTCATAAAATTTTTTAATTTTTTTTCTCTCCGTTTTTTCGCGAATTGGCGACGGCGGGTACGGCTTCGGCGGTGAGAACTCCGATCAAGATCAGCGCCGACGCGATGAAAATTCGAAACGTCATCGGCTCTCCGATGAAAATCACCCCGATGGCGCTGCCGAAGACGCTCGAGGTGGAAAGGAGGATGGCGACGTGCGTCGCGGTCGTGTACTTTTGGGCGACATTTTGGATCACGAGCGTGAGCGCGAAACCGATCGTCGCCGCAAAGCCGATCGCCAACCACGCGGCGAGCGGAATTCGCTCCGGGAAGGGCTCGAACGCGAACGCGGTTCCGAGCGCCAGCACCATCGCACCCAATGCCTGCCAGCACGCGAGCCCATAGGGATCGACATCGCGCACGTATTTCTGCACGAGGATGATGTACGCGGTTATAAAAAGCATTGAACCGAAACAGAGGGCATCTCCCACGTTGACGACGAATTCGCCGTCGAGCATGAGCCCTGCCATGCCGGCCGTACACAACATGACCGACGCGACGATATGCCATCCGGGGAATTTTCGGGTAAAAAACCAGACAGAAAGAGGAACGAAAACGACGGACATCGAAACGATGAACGACTGATTGCCCGCCGTCGTGTAAACGAGGGCCAGCGCTCCCAGGATACAGGCGCTCACGAACACGCAGCCGACGAGAACTCCTGCCACACGCATGCGACTGGGTAATGCCAGGGCACGCGTGCCGAAAAAAAGCGAGACGGTCGCAAACGAAATTGTAAATCGCAACCCGCTGAACCAAAACGGAGTGATGCCGCCCAACGCGTCGCGAATCACGACATTAGTGGCCCCCCATATGAAGGCCACCGCCAAAATTCCAAGATCGCCGAGCAACATCTGGAGCTTCTTGCGGTCCAAGGAACCCCCTCCTTGTTCTCAGGAGAAATTATACTCCTTGAAACCGCCGCCCCAGAAGTACGGGAACGTTCAGGCCGCACCCGGGGATCTTCAGGCGCTCGACCTGCCGCGCAGCGTGCGCGCGAGCCACACCGCCCCCACGAGCGTCCAAACGATCCACCAGTATTGCGGGCCGATCAGGCCGAACGTACGCCCACCGGCTCGAAAAAAACCGGACAGTACTCGCCACGTACCATAACACACGATCAAAAGCGGCATCAAAAACGCCCCTGTTTTTCGCTCCACGCACGTGCCGAATTTTTTTTCGACCGCCCAAAGCGCCGCGCCCAAAAGCGCCGCGAATGCGGACTCCAGCGGCTGATACGGAAAAAACCCCACCTCCGGCGGCAGGTTCGGAAAATGAATCCCAATCGGCAAATCGGTCGGCAGGCCGCGACAACAGCCATTCGCCAGGCAACCCAGCCGTCCGATCGCGATCATGAACGCCGTCGGCACGCTCATCGATTCGAACGCGAGGGCAGCCTCCCGCAAATCCTTTCGAAAGCGAACGATCACCGCAGCGGCGGCGGCGAAATACCCCGCCCCGGACGAAAAACCGCTGCCAAAGAGCGCCGGCATTCCCGCCCCCGCAAAAAAGCGGGGCAGGCGATCGATAAACGCGCCCAGCCCCGCGCCGACGAAAGCGCCCAAGATAGCCCACAGAAGCGCGCTTTCAACGAGCTCCCGCCTCATGCCGTACAACCTCACGGCGCGCGAACGCGTCCAGACGATCACCAGACACAGCGCCGCGAGCCACAACGCGCTCCCCACACTCAGGAGGCGCACGCCGAATAAAGACAGCGTTTGGGGGAACATCGCCCGCTGTTTACGCCCTCCCGCTTATCCTCTGCGCCACCGGACACGCGGGAGCTTCACCAAGCCGGTACCCACGAGCGCGCCAACCACAAGCACGAGCACGGTCGCGTCAAGCCCCTTTCCGCCCCCTCCGCCGGAATCGGACACGCTGCCGCTGCAACTGCATGAATCATTACCCGTCGTAAAGGAGGTCTCGCGTCAGCAGCACCGGACGACGACGCAATGGCGGTATACCCAGTTTCCTGTATCAAACCGAAAACACCCCATGTCCACTGCCCCTCAACGTCAGTCACCCCCGAGCTTTTCTTTACTCCGGTTATTGATATTTCGACAGTGCGCCCCAAGATGCCCTTCCCATTCGCATCCGTCAACTTCGCCACAAGTTTGCAGGTAGTTTCCTCTATATCGCTCACGGTGAGGCTGAGCTTGGCTCCAGTGGCGAGCGTCAAGACGCCGCTGTCGCTCGCCGTGGCCCCCAAAGCGTCCGTCACCGTGCAGGTATATGTGCCCGCATTCTCTGCGCCCATCCGGGCGATCGCGAAGGTGCTCCCCGTCGCTTCGGCGAGAATGCTGCCGTTTTTCGCCCACTGGTACGCGTACGGCGTCGTACCGCCGCTCGCCGTCGCCGTGAACGTCACCCCGTCGCCAGACATGACGCTCGTCTCTTTCGGAGAGACGACGACCGTTAAAGAAGAGGGCTGCGCAACCGTCACCGCGCTCGTGGCCTCGCGCCCCGCGGAATCCGTCGCCGCGATCGTCGCCGAGCCGACGGCGATTGCCCTCACCCATCCCCAGCCGTCTACCGTCGCGATTTCCGGCGCGCTCGAACGCCACGTCACGGCGCCGATCGCGTTCACCGTTTCGAGCTGCTCGAGCCCCTGAACCAAAAGCGTCAGCTGCGGCGGCACCACCGCGAACGGAGCCTCGCCCACCGTCACGACGCACGTATCGGAGTGGTTGCCCTCCCACGACGTGCCCGTGATCGTCGCCGTGCCCTGCTTGAGCGCCGTCACCCCGATCGGCGTGCCCGATTCGCCGCTCGTGTGGGCGAGTGCCACCACACCCGCCGGTTCCACTTTCCACAGAATCTGCTTGTTCGTCGCTCCCGCGGGCGAAATCGCCCCCACGACGTTGTCCTTGCTCTTGCCGTGCAGGTCGAGCGACATCACCTTCGGGCTCACCACGAGCCCCGTGACGGGAACGCTGGGATCCACCCCACCCGCACGCGTGATCGTGATCGTGTACGTGTCAGTGGGCGGAGCCACGAGAGAAAAATACGCTTCGACCTTTATGATCGTCGACGTCCCGGGAGCTCCCAAAGGAAGCTCAAGCATCAGCACCTCATCGCCGTTGATGGTCACCTTCGGCGGCACGGGATCCACCGCAACCGTAACGTTTACGCTCGACACGGAACTGCCGACCGACGCGGAACTCGCGTTGTTGTCGCTATTGTTTTGCGTAAACGCGGGATTCAGAGTGACCGGCGTCCCTCCCGCAGTTGCCACGGAAACACCCGTCAAATACGTCCACGGCGCCGCCTGGGCGCTGCTCGAAAATGCGCAGGCCATCCCTATCACCAAAAACGCCAACAGCAGAAAACGAACAAGCTCACGACTTTTCGCCATGCAAACCCTCCCCTTTAAATAGAACGTCATAATATTTCCCCAAGGTATTCGTTAAAATATAAAAAAGCGTCGCGGGTGTTCCCAAAGCGCTGCCAACCTCGCCAGTTGCCTCTCAAGTAAATTATAAATCAAAAATTTGAAATTTATTCTATTTATTTCACCGTGCGGCAGAATTTTTCGAGCGCGGCGCGGACGAGCGGCTCCAGTTGATCGGCGGTCGAGGCGTACGCCGCGCGATCCATACCGTACGGGTCGGCGACATCACCCGGCGCTCCAGTCGCGTAGGCCGCGAGCGTAAACGTGTGAGACGCCGCTTGCGGAAAGAGCCGTAAAACGTTTTTGCGGTGGCTTTCGGTCATCGTCAAGATCAGCGATGCGCTTTCGACGTCGGCGGCGGTAAGCGCACGTGAGCGATGAGCGCGAATATCGATCCTACGATTTCGCATCGCCCAAAGGGCGTTGGGTGCGGCCGACTCGTCCGCCACATCGACGGCGATTCCGCGCGAGGCGATTTCCACGTCGAACCCTTCCGTGGCCACGATGCGCAACGCGATCCCCTCAGCCATCGGGCTACGACACGTGTTGCCCGTGCAGACGAAGATGATTTTTTTCATCGCGTTTTCCTCTCCAAAATGGAGGCTATAGTCCGAACGCTTGCGGGTACTTGAAGGCGAGCGTGTAAGCCGTCGAGTTATGGAGGTGCACCTGCTTCACGCTCCCCGCGGCGCGGTGGCCTATTGGACTTTTGCCGGTGAAGCCGTGCAGGAGGGCCTCATCCCTTTTGGGATCTTCATTGTATCGGCAACTCTCCTTTTACCACTTCTCATAGCGGACGATCTCGTTCATCGGCTTTCTGGACACGACGGGCGCGGCGCGTCCGTCGCTGTCCGCGTAACCGATCGCGAGCACGCAGACCACATATTTGTCTGCCGGAATCCCCAGCAGCGGGCGGATGTCGTCCTGCACGAACTCCGCCACCCAGCAGCTCGCGAGCCCCAAGCTCTCGGCTTCCAGCACGATATGTTCGGCCGCGATGGACGTGTCGCGAATAATCTGCTTGAGCTCCCGCAGCCCGGTTTGCTCGTCGAGCGATAGCGGCGTGCCTTCAGGGATACGGCTTCGAATATCGGCGACGCAGACGATATGAACGGACGCGTCCGCCATCCAGAACTGGTTGCCGTTCGCTTTGGCTATCCGCTCCCGCGTCGCGCGCTCGCGCACGACGACGAAACGCCACGGCTGCGTGTTGTTCCCCGAAGGCGCAAGCCGCGCGCTTTCGAGCAGCTGGAGAATGGTCTCCTCGTCGATCGTGCCGTCTTTGAACTTGCGGGTGCTTCTTCGTGTCCTGATCTCCCGGATCATGCACACACCTCCTTCGTCTTTTACGTCCGCGTTACGCCTCGCGGAACACGAAATAAACGGCCGCGCACATACAGAGCGCCGCCCACAGATACCCCGTCTTGATCGGCTGCTTCATGTAAAGCACCGAAAAGGGAATGAAGATCCCCAGCGTAATGACTTCCTGCAATATCTTGAGCTGCCCGAGGCCGAACTGCAGCGAACCGATGCGGTTTGCCGGCACCTGGAAAACATACTCCAAAAACGCGATCGACCAGCTCGCGAGGATCGCTATGTAGATCGGCTTGTTCCCAAGGTTTCTCAGGTGCCCATACCACGCGAACAGCATGAAGACATTCGACACAACCAGCAAAGAAACAGCTTTCAACCCGATGATCACAAAATACACTCCCCTTGATTTGTCACCCAAAATAATTCAAAAGGGCAGGCCCTTTGAATATGCATTATAGCGCTCCCCACACGCGCATTTGACAAAACGAAGTCAACCGGTATAATACTCGCCAACATTTCACAGAATGAATTCAAAAGGAGGCTTCGAGACATGCACGTACTTCGCCAATTCGCGTTTTTCGCCTTTACGTTTACCCGCGTGCAGAGCGCTCGGGTCTCACCGGACATGTTTTCACCGGACGGTTCTGTCGCGTAAGGCAAAAACGAACATGCGAGCCTGAACCCATTCCATGCGAAAACGGCCGGCCCCCGAGCGGGGGCCGGCTTTTTTTGTGCTTGTGAGAAAAAACTTTAGAGGAGGTGAAGCGAAATGGACATCTGGGTTGGCGGTATCTGCGGATCTCTCGTCTGGGGAACGATCTGGTCGCTGGGCATGTTGCTCAAGAAAAAGGCGAAATAACGAAAAACGAAATGCGAGGTTGAAGGATATGAATTCGAACATCATGACAATCGCCCTTTGGGGCGCCTACGCTTTGTTGCTGCTTTTACTCTCGCGCCTCGCGAAGGGCAAGAACGCGCTTTTACCCGGTAAGGTGGGCGTGGCCGTCCAATCGCTCGCCTACGTCGCCACCTATGTGTCGGCCGTCGCGCTCGTGGGCTTTTCCGGGCTGGGATATTCGATGGGGATGCAGATCCAGATGGTCGCCATGGGCGTGATGTGGTTCGGCGTGTGGTTCGTCTACCGCTTCATCGCGTGGCCCACAAAGCTCATGCAGCGCCGATTGAACGCCACGACGCCCATCCAGATGCTTTCGCGCGGTTACGACTCCGCGGCGCTGGGGCGTTTCTGGGGGTTACTTTCGAGCGTGCTCGTCGTGGTCTACTGCTCGGCCGTCTTCAAAGGCGCCGCGCTGATCCTCGCAAGCGCCGTCCCCCTCTCCGACCACGCGGCGCTCTGGCTACTCGTGGGACTCGTCGCCCTGAGTGTCACGTGGGGCGGCCTGCGCGGCGTGCTTTACACGGAAGCTTTTCAAGGCCTCATCATGGCACTCGGCGTGCTGGCGCTCGTCGTCGGCGTGCTCCACTACGCGGGCGGCCCCGTGAAGATCCTCGACGCCCTCGCGAAACTCCCCCCGACACCGCAGGCAAACCGCGGATACCTGGCCTTAAGCAGCGGCGGCGCGGGCATGAACATCATCTTTTTAAGCCTCGTCACCTCGGTCGGCGTCTGGGCACAACCGCAGCTGATCCAACGCCATTTCGCCCTCAAAAGCCGCGAGGAAGGCCTGCGCGTGATTCCACTCGCCATGATCGTCGTCGCGATCGTGCTCGGAGGGGCGTTCTTCGTTGGCGGCGTCTCGCGCGTGATCTTGGGCGAGGGCGTCGCGAACGCCGACGCCGTGATCCCCACGCTCGTCAAGATGTTCCTGCCGGACGCCGGACGTCAGCTCTTCGCCATGGCCATCGTCTCGGCATCGCTTTCCACGGCGTCGGCACTGCTGCACGTGGCCAGCGCCTCCCTGGGACAGGACGTGATGGGAAGCAAACTCGCCCCTGGACAGTGGCGCATCGTCGTCGCCGCCAGCGCCCTCGCGAGCGGACTGATCGCCGTGAAAAGCTCCTCGATCATCGCGCTCGTCTGCTCCACGAGCTGGACGATCGTCGCCGGAGCCATGTGGGTCCCCTATATCGCGCTGATCGCATTCAAACGCAACATGGGGTCCCGCGTCGCGTGGTCTTCGGCGCTCTCGGGAACCGCTTGCTCGTTTCTTTGGTACGCGCTCTGCTACGCGCCGACGTCGCTTAAATTCACCGGCTACGCGCTGCCGGGGCTTGCCGGACACATTCATCCGTTGATCGCCAGCGTGCTCGCCTCGGCGTGCGGATACGCGGCGGGTCTTTTATTCTCCAAAGAGAAAGTACCCACCGCGGCGCCCGTTTCGCAAGAATAACGTCCATCAAAGATCGCGTGAAAAATTCGGCACCTCCCAAAAGGGGTCGAATTTTTCACGCCGGACAAATCGGGCTAACCGGACAAAAACTCGCTTCGAAGGATTTCAGGATATGCTCGTGAAGAAACTGAAGCGCTTGGGCCTTCTCGCGCGCAGCCACGAGTTCCAATAGCCGCTCGTGCTCGCCCGGATAGCGGCGTCCCGCCGCGCTGCCCTCGGGCTCCAGGAGAAGCTGATAGGCGGCACTGGCCGCGATGGCGCTGCGGATGCAATTCACGAGATAGCGGTTTGGGCAGCGCTCGGCGAGGCTTCGGTGAAAATCGAGACCCGCTTGAATCGAACGGATCTTATCCCCCATGCGGAAATATTCCTGCTCGAGCTCCACGTATTGCTTGAGCGCGATCCGCGTCGGCGCGTCGATACCCTCGAAGGACAACTCGAGCGCCAAGGCTTCGAGCGTCGCGCGCACGACATAGACATCTCGAACTTCCTGCGGCGAAGGATCGATCACCCAAGCGCCGTTGCCCGACCGAAAGACGACGATCCCTTCGCCTTCCATCCTTTTCAGAGCTTCCATCACCGGCGTCCGGCTGATCCCGAACTCCTTGGCCAGCGGAATCGTCGGCAGGCGTTCGCCCGGTTTGATCCTACCGGCCGAGATCATGTCCGTCAGTTTTTCGTACGCGATCGCCGCGTGGCTTTTGGGATCCATCGCCGCACTCCCCCTTCGCATCCTTGACACGTATCCGGGACATGATAACATGATTGAATTCATGAATTCAATTCGCGTTTCTAAATAAAAGGAGGTCCTCCGATATGAAAATCGCACCTTTCGGCGTGGAACAGTGGATGAACGAATGGGAGATCGGCGCCGTAGCCAATCTGGCGGAAACGTGCGTCGACTCGTTCACGGTCGGCGAACTGCTCGACCTGGCGGGACGCCGCGACGAGGTCATCAAGCAGATGGTCGATCTGCGCCTCGCCTATGGCGACATCAAGGGCAGCGACGAACTTCTGGACGCGATCGCGTCGCTCTACGCGCGGCAAAAGCGCGAGAACGTCATCGTCATGAACGGCGGTTCGGCCGCGAACTTCATCTCCATGTACACGCTCGTCGAACCCGGCGACGAAGTGGTGTGTGTCTACCCGACGTACCAGCAGCTTTACAGCATCCC
>JAVBRL010000070.1:0-4264 GCA_031547985.1 Synergistaceae bacterium | reverse complement strand
AGATCGAATATTGCGATAGCCAAATTATGGTCGAAAGGCATGTGCGGGCGCAATGGGGAGGGGTGCCACGCCAATAAAATACCATTTGTGAAAAACATGAACAAATGATCGTTGGTCATATGAAAGCAGTTTTTTCAGCTATTTTTACGTATCGTTCCACCTTGCAAAAAAAGTGATCTCGTATTATAAAGGGACCAGTCAGACCACATAGCAACTGTTTTCACTTTTTACCGAAATCCGCTCGAAGCGGCAAAGGAAATAAGATGGAGACTCAAATCAAACAGTCGCGTATTTACGAAAAAGTTGTGGACGAGATCAAGAACGCGATCTCAAAAGGCGCGTTGCGCCCCGGTGATCCGTTGCCGGCGGAGCGCACGCTCATGGATCGCATGGGCGTGAGCCGCAGTTCGCTACGCGAGGCGTTTCGCGTGTTGGAGCTTCTGGGGCTGCTCGAGAGCATCCCGGGTAAGGGGCGTTTTGTTCGCAAGCCGCGCGGTTACGAGGACGAAGAGGGTGCCATGCCGCTGGAGGACGCGGCGATCCTCGAGCTGATGGAGGCGCGGCGGATCCTCGACCCGGCCATCGCGGTAGAGGCGGCACGGCGTGCGTTGCCCTCGGACTTGATGCACATGCGGCGCATCATGTCGTCGACGGAGATCCACATCGAGAGCCTGGCGCAGCGCGCCCGGCACGATTTCGATTTTCACCTGGCGCTGGCGGAAGCGACGCACTTGTTTGTCTTCGTGAACATCGCGCGGATGAACTTCAACCTGATCATGGCGACGCACGAACGCATCTACGGACTTTTGGACGATAAAGAGGCGTTTGTTAAAGAACATATGGGACTTTACGAGGCGATTTTGAACCACGATATGCGGTTGGCAGCGAGTGAAGCCACGGCCCACATCGATCGTATCTACCGGACCTTGCAGGAGGGATTTGCGCTGGAGGAGATGAAAAGACCGCTAAAGGCGAGTTCTTCGGATTTTACGTTGTAGCAGTGGCGGGATTGCGGAGGGTTTTGTAGGAAATCAACTTGGACCCGAACGATATGAGGAGGAGAACGCGATGAAAGCGAAAATCAGAAAAATGCTGCCGGAAATCGATTGGATCAAGGACAAGGGGTTGCAGGAGAAAGTCGTAGCCTGCTACGAGGACGCACTCAAGACGGGCGGTTGGCAGCCGGAGGATATGGACAAAATTCCGTTCACGCTCCTGATCCCGGATTGCCCGTTTTCGTACTGCGACCACGTACGCGGCGTCACGCAGATGGCCAAGCAAGCGATGGACACGTTCAACGGTATCTACGCGCCCAAAGACGGCAAATTCAAGATGGACAACGATCTTTTGGTCGCGGGCGCGCTGCTTCACGATGTGGGCAAGCTCATTGAGTACGAAAAGGACTCCTCGGGCAAAACCGTGAAGTCGCAGATGGGCAAAGACCTGCGGCACCCGTTCTCCGGGACCGTGGTGGCGCTGCGCAACGGCTGCTCGACGGCGATCGGACACATCATCGCCAACCATGCGCACGAAGGCGACGGCACGCTTCGCAGCCCCGAAGGCGTGCTCGTCAACAAGGCCGATTTCATGAACTTCGAAGGGATCAAATCGTTCCTGGGCATGAAATAAATTTAAAAGAGGTTTTTTAAGAAAGGGTGCGGGGCATCGCCCCGCGGAAAGGGGAGAGGTTGCTATGGGTAAGACGATGATCGTCAAGATCATGGAGCGAGCTTCCGGCAAGCCGGTGAAAGTCGGCGAGCGCGTGTGGTGCAATATCGATCTTTCGACGGCGCGCGATTTCGGAGGCGCCAACTGTGTGTTGCAGTTCGACGAAGTGACGAACAAGGCGAAGGTGTGGGACCCGAAAAAAATCGCGTTCACGTTCGACCTTCAGGCTCCCTCGCACTCCGAGAAGGTCTCGAACAACCAGAAGATCATCCGCGAGTTCGCGAAGCGCCAGGGTATCGACATGGTCTACGACATCAACTGCGGCATCGGGCAGCACGTGTTGCTCGAGCGCGGCAAGGTCCTGCCGGGCGACGTGATCCTGGGCACGGACAGCCACATGAACCTGCTGGGCGCTGTTGGCGCGTTCGCGACGGGCGTGGGCAACACGGACATCGCGGCGTCGTGGATCAATGGGACCAACTGGTTCCGCGTGCCGGAGACGATGCGCATCACCGTCAAGGGCAAGTTCCAGCGTGGCGTCAGCATGCGCGACCTGCTCACGAAGATCGTGGGCGACCTGGGTGCGGGCGGCATGGACTTCTTGGCAGTCGAGTTCGATGGCGAGACGATCGAAAACGCGACGCTGGCCGACCGGATCACGCTCTGCTCCATGGTTACGGAGATGAGCGGCAAGATCCCCCTGATCGTCCCCAATGGCGACGTGCTGAATTGGCTCGTCGAGCGCGCGGGGCCCGAGGCGAAAAAACGCGCCGCGGAACTCGCTCCGGACAAGGATGCCGTGTACTGCAAGCAGCTTAACTACGACGTCTCGCAGCTCGAGCCGATGGCGTCGTGCCCGGACGCGCCGGACAACGTCAAGCCGGTCCGCGAAGTGGCGGGCGCGGCCGTCGATCAGGTGCACATCGGATCGTGCTCTAACGGGCGGTTCGAGGACATCGCGGCGGCGTTCGAAGTGTTCGAGAAGGGCGGCGGCAAGGTGAGCGACCGCGTGCGTACGATCATCACCCCCAGCACGACCGAAGTGATGGCGGCGTGCGCGAAAGCGGGCATGATCGAGAAGTTCCTGGCGGGCGGTGTCGTGTTCACGAACCCGACGTGCTCGCTGTGCACGGCGGAGCACTACGGCGTGCTTCCTTCCGGCGACGTGGGCTGCTCGACGACGAATCGCAACTTCATCGGCAAGGTGGGCAAGGGCAGCCACACATACCTGATGAGCCCGGCGACGGCGATGGCCACGGCGGTGCGCGGCGTGATCACCGACCCGCGCGATATCTTGAAATAAGGCAGGGGGGACTTTGAGATGAGTGAAGTTCTTAAAGGACGCGCATGGGTTTTCACCGACGACGTGGACACGGACCTGATCTATCACAACAAGTACCTCGCCGAGACGGATCCTAAAAAGATGCCGCAGTATTCGTTCGAGTATTATCCCGGCATGGAAAATTTCGCCAAGGAAGTCAAGCCGGGCGATTTTATCGTCGCGGGCAAGAACTTTGGCTGCGGGTCGAGCCGCGAGCACGCGGTCTACTGCCTCAAGTACGCGGGCATTCCGGTTGTGCTGGCGGAGACGTTCTCGCGCATCTACTACCGTAACGCGATCAACAACGGATACCCCGTGCTGTTCGTCAAGGGGCTGTCCGACGCGATCAAGGCGGGAAAGATCAAAACGGGCGACGAGCTGGAAGTCGACATCGCCACCGGGGCCATCAAAGACGTCACGAACGGCAACGCGTTCCACGGCGACGCCGTGAGCGACCTCGAAAAGGACATCATGGCGGCCGGCGGGCTGATCGAGTACCTCAAGGAGCAGGCGACGAAGAAGTAGGTTTTCGTAAAAGGGGCGCGGGGAGCATTGCTCCCCGCATCCGTCTTTAAGGGTTTTCGAGTTTTTTGATCCTATAGAAAAGAGGGGAACGAAAATGGGCAAGACGTTTGCGGAAAAGGCGTTGGGCAAGGCCGTCGGCCGCCCGGTGAGCGCGAACGAAGTGGTGACGGTCGAACCCGATTTTTGCATGAGCCACGACAACGCGGCACCGATCGCGAAGACGTTTAAAAAGATCGGCGTCAAGAAGGTCTGGAAGCCGGAGCGACTCGTGTTCATCCTGGACCACGCGATCCCGGCGCCTTCGAGCGAGCACGCGGTCAACCACAAGGAAGCGCGCGAGTTCGCGGCCGATCAGGGGATGGTGCATTTCTACGATGTGATGAGCGACGGCGGCGTCTGCCACCAGAAGATGTGCGAAGAGGGCTTCGCACTTCCGGGACTCGTGATCATCGGCAGCGACAGCCACACGTGCACATACGGTGCGTACGGCGCGTT
Organism: Synergistaceae bacterium; assembly: GCA_031547985.1. Lineage (GTDB taxonomy): Bacteria > Synergistota > Synergistia > Synergistales > Synergistaceae > JAVBRL01. The sequence continues at coordinate 255 of JAVBRL010000070.1, read as the reverse complement.
TTCGACCGGCATCGGCCGTTCGGAGATGGCGGCGGCCTGGGCGACGGGCAAGATCTGGTTCAAAGTGCCCGAGAGCATGCGCGTCGAGGTGAAGGGAAAGTTCAAAAAAGGCGTTGCGGCGAAGGATTTCATCCTGAAGTTCATGGGTGACGTTAAATCAGACGGCGCGGACTACATGAGCGTGGAGTTCGACGGACCCGGCATCGCCGACATGTCGATCGCCGAGCGCATGACGCTGTGCAACCTCGGCATCGA
>JAVBRL010000173.1:0-3711 GCA_031547985.1 Synergistaceae bacterium | reverse complement strand
CGTTTGACCGACGCCGCGATCTCCTTCAAGGGAACGCAGCCGGGAACGATCTCGTTCCAGCTGTTCACGATCGCGATAAAAGGACGCCGCAGCTCCTCCTTCTCGATCCCCATCGAATAAAGCAGCGCCCGCTGCCCTCCCCGGTCGCAACCGCAGACCACCTCGTTGCTCGGATAATCGCAGCCGCGCTCCACGCACTGATTCCCGCACGAATCGTTCTTCGACATTTTATAAAAACCCCTTATGCTTTTTTTTCCCAAGGGGCCTGAGGCCCCTTGGATCCCCTTTCATAAAACCCAAAAATTTTTAAAATTATTCGCCGGGGCGAAAATCGAACTGCCGGAAAAGAATTCTCCCCGCGCGTAGCGTCACCTGCGGAACGAGCATCGGCCCTTTTTCCAACTTGCGAACGGTCCCCGCCGTGTCCTCGAACGCGACCGGCCCCTCTTTGAGCCTGAAAACGCTCACGTCCGCGCAAGCGCCTGGCGCGAGCGTGCCGATCTCGCCTTCCATGTACATCAGCTTCGCCGGCGTCGCCGTGCACGCTTTTACGACGTCCGCAAGCGGCATGCCCAGATACAGATACTTCGACATCAGATAGGGAAGTCCGAAAACTTTCCTTCTATGTAAAGAGCGCGCGACGACGTCCGTGCTGATGACGTCCGGCGCGAACCCCTGCGCGAGCGCGCGCTCGGCCACGTCGAAGATGAAATGTCCCATGCCGTTCGAGGCGTCGAACCACACGCCCCGCTCGCGCGCCGCCAAAATCGCGGGATGGACCTTTCCCCCCTCGAGAATGCTCTTGCCCGTTCCCTGAAAAACGTGGCAGTAGACATCGTTCGGGCGCAGGCGTTCGGCGATCTCCGCCGGAGTGCCTTCCGGATCGGTCGTATGCACGACCACCCGGCACTTGATCTGCTCGGCCAGCTCGAGCATCTCGTCGAGTGCCGCGTACCCCAGTCCGCCGACGACGTAGCCGCTTTGCCGCAGCTTCAGCCCCAGCAGCAGGTCGCGGTTTTCCCCGTACGTGCGGATCATGCGGTCGCGGTTCCAATTTTTCGGATCGGCGTTTTCGTGGAAACAGTCCGTCCCGAGCCCCGTGGGGCTCACGTTCATCAATGCCCGCATGCGCACGTTCTGCGTCGCCATCAATAAGCGAAACGCTGGGAAGTTCGCGTACCCCGCCGTTCCCCCGTCGACGACCGACGTCACACCGGCCGCCAAAAGGCTCGCGTCCGGCGAAATCGCCATGTCGGACCCGCCGGCGAAGAAATGCCCATGAAAATCGATCAGCCCCGGGAACACCAGACACCCTTCCGCGTCGATCACGTACGTCTCGTTCGTCGTTTGCGCCTCGCCGGCGATGCGCCCCCCGAAAATCCGCACGTCCTCGACTCGGTCGACGCCGCGCGCCGGATCGACGACCCGGCCGTTTTTGATCAAAATATCCAAACGATTCATGCGTCCGCTCCCCTCCTAAAAACTAAAAACGCTAAGAAAGTTCGGAAAAATTGCCCGCGGCGTCGAAAACCATCGGATCAGCCGCGTCGGCACTTTTCAGAAGCTCGAGCTGCGGCATGTCGCGCGCGATACGCGCAAGCGGCGCCGAGACCCACATCTCGTCCATCGCCGCCGTGCTGCGCAGGCGAAGCAGGCGAACGTCCTCCATCTTCGGAACAAGGCACATCTTGATCGCCGCTTGAATGGCCAAGCGGTCGCTATCCATCACCATGGGGATCTTCACGCTCACCGACGCCGTGCTCGTGAGAGCGTTCGGATACGTTTCGTCGAAGCTGAAACGCTCGAAGACCTTGCGCGTCGTCACATCCGCCATCCCCAGCCCGTTGGCGTTGCCACCCGTCTTCTTCGAGAGCCTCAGCACCACAAGGCGTGTGACGCGCGGCGGCCCGGCAAACACGATCGAGTGGTAGCGCCCCAGCGCATTCGTGTCGAACCCCGTGCCGCTGATGTCCTTGCCGATCTCGTCTAAAATCACAACGTCGACGTCGTCGAACGGAATGCGCGGAAGCAGCGAGCGCGCTTCGTCCAAAAGCGCCGGCTCGCGCGCCAGCAGCTCGTCCGGCGCAATCGGCTCCACACGCGCCAATTCATGAAACGCGTTTTCAACCAACCCCACCCCGAAACGTAACTTGCCACTCTTTAAAACCACTTCGGCCATCTCACGCACGTTTTCGGACATCAAGGGGAAGCCCAGGCAGTGGCAGGCCTCCGCCCCGCGCTGCTTGCCCATGCCGATCACGAGCATTTTCACGACGCCGCTTTCGATCGGACCCCGAAACGACGTATGCGGCTTGATCCGGTTGATCGCGATCACGCCGTCCGATTCCCAGGCGTAGCGGTCCATGTACACCGGGAACCCCTTCGCCGACTGTCCCACGAAAACCGTCTCCATCGAGGAGCGAATTGGCGCCTCGACGAACGATTCCGTAATGCCCATGCGTCCCAGCAGCTCGAACTGCCCTTCGGCCGTCGCCCCGCCGTGGCTTCCCATCGCTGGAAAGACAAACGGATCCGCCCCGGCCGCACGAACCTTACGCACCAGTTCGCGGATCAATTCCGGCAACCCCGTGATCCCACGGCTACCCGCCGTGATCCCGATCCGTTCGCCCGCGCGAATGCGTCCGACGAAACCGCCTTCCGTCAGCTTGCGTCCCAGATCGGCCACAGGGTCGTCCACGCGCGGACGATCAATGCGCATCCGTACGGGCACAAGCGCCGGAATCGGCACATCGTCAACCAGAAAACCCAGAGAAGACATTCAAGCACCCCCTTCGATAATTAAAAACATGGGCTCCGCCCAATCCCGCGAGGGGGCATCGCCCCCTCGACCCCCATTCAAAAATATTTTATGAAAAGGGGTCCAGGGGACGCTGTCCCCTGGAAAGTTTTTGACTTTTAACTTACACCCGGACTCCCGCTTCGAAACCTTCACGCGTGGCATCGAGCGCGTTCGACGCGATACCGCGCGCGTCGCCTACAACCGTATATGCGATGCCGGAAGATTTTAGCGCTTCGGCGAACTGTGAAACGCGTGGGTCTGAGCGCGCTCCCAGAGCAAGAACGACCGTCTCGGCCGGATAGAACGACTCTGTGCCGCCCGCGTCGCGCGCGGTCACCCCTTCGGGCGTGATGTTCACGATCGTATGGCCAGTTCGTACGTCGATCCGATAATGATCGAGCAAACGATAGAGGTGCTCGCGCACGAGCGCCCCCGCGTCCTGCGCCGCGGATGGAAGCATCTCCAGGATCGTCGCGCGCTTGCCCTCGATCGCCAGGTAGATCGCCGTCTCGACACCCACAAGACCGCCTCCCGCGATCACGACCTCTCCCCGCGCCGACCGGCGGTTTAAAAGAATATCGCCGGCCGCGACAACGTTCTCTCCGTCGATACCGGGAATGGGCGGCGGGGCGGGCACGCTCCCCAACGCCAGGATCACATGGTCGAAACGCATGTCTGCAATGTCGGTGGGATCCAGCCGGTTGTTCAGGACGACGTTCACCCCGAGCCGCCGCAATTCATTTGCGGCCCAGGCGACGTAGGTCGTGAATTCCCCTTTTCCCGGAGGATACGCCGCAACGGTGAACTGCCCACCCAGGTGCGCGTTCGCGTCGTGAAGTTCCACCGCGTGCCCGGCGAGAGCCGCGCCGCGCGCCGCTTCGATGCCTGCGGGACCGCCGCCGATCACGAGC
>JAVBRL010000038.1:0-7998 GCA_031547985.1 Synergistaceae bacterium | reverse complement strand
GAACCGGGCGCCGCGGTCACCGAAAACGCCCTCTCCGAGGAGTTTGGGGTGAGCCGGACGCCCGTCAAGATCGCGATCAATCGCTTGATCGACGACGGCTGGCTCGTCTCCGGTTTTCGAAAAAAGGTCAAGGTCAAGGAGATCCATAAGCAGGACGTCTTCGAGATCTACCAGATCCGCCGGCTTTTCGAAGAGCGGGCGTTGCGCCTGATTTTCGAACGCGACATGACGTGGGAGTACGCGCATCGCCTCGAGGAGCGCGTCGTGCGTATCAAGGCCGTGCAGGCCGACCTGTTCGAATGGGAGTGGCGCGACACGGAGTTTCACCTCGAGATCGTGAAGGCCTACGAAAACGCCCGCATCCTGCGTTTTTACCAGGTCAACCAGGAGGAGCTCGTGCGCATCGGCATGCTCTCGCGCAAGCCGCCCGAGCACGTGGATATGATCATCTCGCGGCTTTACGAATTCGTCGCGTTCGTACGCATGAAGGATTTCGACCGCGCGTGGGACATCCTGCGCAGTGACCACCTCGAGCTGGGACTCGAGATGGCGCTGCGGCAGGTGGGCGAATGAGCGCGCGCGAAAAAAAGGGGATAAAAAAATGTCTTTGGGAATCGTCGGAGTAGGGGGACTTTCGTTCGCGATCGTTTCGGGGCTTTGCGAGAGCCCCGGTTTCATGGAGGACGTCGTCCTCTCGCCGCGAAATGCCGAGAAGGCCGCCGAGCTTGCCCGCAAGTATGGGCAGGTGCGTGTGGCTGCGAGCAACCAAGAGGTGCTGGACGCGTGCGACACGATCCTCGTGACGGTGTTGCCCAAGAATGTGGAGGAGGTGTTGCGCGAACTGCGCTTTCGGCCGGATCACCACGCGATTCATGTTGCGGCGGCGATGCGGCTTGAGCGCGTGATGCCCCTTTTCGCCCCGGCGACGCGAGTCGCCCGAGGGGTGCCGCTTCCTTTCGCCGCGCGGCGCATCGGCCCGACGGTGCTTTTCGGCGCCGACGAACGCATATCGGGCCTTTTCGCCCATGTGGGAGAGGTCGTGAACGTCGCCACGGAGCGCGAGCTCGAGATCCTGGCCACGATCACGGCGTTGATGGTCCCCTATTACGGCCTGGTCAAGGAGCTCGTCGACTGGGGAGCGGGCAAGGGGCTCGACGCCGCCGACGGCATCCGCTACACCGCGAGCATGTACGAGGCGCTTTCGGTGCTGATGCGCGAGCGCTGCACACCGGATATGGAGGCATTTTTGGCCGAGAACACGACGCCCGGCGGCATGAACGAATACTCGCTCGGGCATATTCGCGAACGCGGCGGCTACGCCCCCTGGGTCGAGTCGCTCGAAACCGTGGGGAAGAAATACGGTCTTTAATCTCTTAGAACAGGGTGCAGGGAAAAGTTCCCTGCCGGGTGTGGGCAGCGCCCACGAATTAATATATTTTTTTATGTTTCACGAAAGGGTGGAAGTCGTTACATGGCAAAGAACATCACACCGAAGGAAAAAGATTTTTCGCAGTGGTACCTGGACGTCATCCGCGCGGCGGAGCTGGCGGACTACGCGCCCGTGCGCGGCTGCATGGTCGTGCGGCCGACGGGGTACTCGATCTGGGAGATGATCCAGAAGCACTACGACGAGGGTTTCAAAGAGCTGGGGCATGTGAACGCGTATTTTCCGCTGCTGATCCCGCGTTCGTTCCTGGACAAGGAAGCGCAGCACGTGGAGGGGTTCGCCCCGGAGTGCGCCGTCGTGACGTACGCGGGAGCCGAGGAGCTCGAGGAGCCCTTGGTCATCCGTCCCACGTCGGAGACGGTCATCGGGCACATGTACAGTAAATGGGTCCAGTCGTGGCGCGACCTGCCGATCCTGATCAACCAGTGGTGCAACGTCATGCGCTGGGAGAAGCGCCCTCGCCTCTTCCTGCGCACGTCGGAATTCTTGTGGCAGGAGGGGCACACGGCCCACGCCACGCGCGAGGAAGCGTTCGAGGAGACGATGGCGATCCTGAAGCTCTACAAGGACGTCATGATCGAAAAACTGGCGCTGCCGGTTCTCTTTGGCGAGAAGTCCGAGGGGGAGCGCTTCCCCGGAGCGGACAACACGTACACGTGCGAGGCCATGATGAGCGACAAGCGCGCGGCGCAGGCGGGGACGAGCCATTTCCTGGGGCAGAACTTCGCGAAGGCGTTCGACATCAAGTTCCAGAACCAAAAAGGGGAAATGGAGTACGCCTGGACGACGAGCTGGGGCGTCTCCACGCGCCTGATCGGGGCTCTGATCATGACGCACGGCGACAACGACGGGCTTGTGCTGCCGCCCGAAGTGGCACCCGTGCGCGTCGTCATCCTCCCCATCTCGACGAGCGAGGAGCGCCTGAACACGGAGCTGGTCCCGAAGGCCGAGGAGATCGCGGCCAGCCTGAACAAAGCCTTGGGCGGGCGTTACGCCGTCGTGGACAAGCGCTTCGACATGCGGCCCGGCGATCGCTTCTTCCGCCACCTGCAACGCGGCGTTCCGCTGCGCCTGGAGCTGGGCGAGAAGGAGTTCGCGGCGCAGACGCTTCGCATGGTGCGTCGCGACACGGGCGAGCGCGAGGACGTGGCGTGGGATGCGATTGCCACGCGCGCGCCGCAGACGCTCGAGGCGATCCAGAAGAATCTGCACGACACGGCGCTCGCCTTCCGCAAGGCCAACACGTTCGAGGCGAAGTCGTTCGACGAGCTCAAGAACATCCTGGATACGACGGGCGGTTTCGTGCGCGCCTTCTTCGCGGGCGGCAAGGCCGAGGAGAAGGAGATCAAAGAAGCGACCCAGGCGACGGTTCGCTGCCTGCCGATGGAGGACGAGGACTTGCGCGGCACGTGTTTCTACACCGGCAAGCCGAACGGACGCATGGCCGTCTTCGGCAAGGCGTATTAGGGCATAGCGAAAATGTTCGACCCGCAGCCGACCGTCACGTTTCACAAGGAGTGCACGGAGGGGGTGTCGCGCGTCCTGGCGGCGCACCCCTGGAACGGGAGCGTCGTTCTGATCGCGCAGGAAACGCCGTTTCACCCGCGCGATTTCCAGTGGCCGGACCACCCGGCCGACCGGGGGACGGTGACCGTGAGCAGGCGGACTTACGATGTGCGCGACGCCGTCACGGTGGCAGTGAGCCCCGAGGGGCGCCTTTGCGTCGACGCCGAGATCCCGGTGAAAAAGAACGACCCCGACTGGCAGTTCTGCGTGGGGCACGTTCTGGACGGCGACGCGGCCGCGGCTGCCGGCGACGAGGTGGTTTTGCGCGTGGACGCGGGGTATCGCGATCTGCTTTCGCGCACGCATTCGGCCACGCACCTGATGGCGCTGGCGATGGACCGGGCGTTCGCGCCGCTGTGGCGCAAGCAGCCCGATCGCGCCGACGCGCTCGGCAACCCCGATTTCGACCAGATCGCGATGGACGTTTCGAACATCGGAGCGGGCGAGTGTCACGACCGCTACCACATGGGCAAGTCGTTGCGCAAAAAAGGATTTTCCGGCGCGACCTTGAAAGAATGTCTGTCGCAGATGGAAGAAGAAGTCAACCGCCAGGTGCGGGCGTGGCTCGAGGCCGGTTCGGAGATCCGGCTCACGAGCCCCGACGACGCGCTCACGTCGATGCGCAAATGGAACGCGGTCGTCGAGGGCACTCCTGTGGCCGTCGCCTGCGGTGGAACGCACGCGCACTCATTCGCGCACATCGGCCCCTTTGCCGTGCGCTTCGAGATGCCGGACGACGAGACGCTCCTTGTGACGACGACGCTGCAGGGCTAGAAACCCTCACTTCAGAGAAACTAAAAAAAGCGGCTTCGCTCATCGGCGAAAGCCGCTTTTTTGTTCGTTTTGTTCGTTTTGTCAGGGCGTCGCTATTTCCCCACGCAGAACGATCCGAAGAGTTCGTCGAGCATCGACTCGGTCGCATCGAGCCCGAGCAGTTCGGCGAGCGCGGCGCGCGCTTCAGCGAGCATCGACGCGGCGACGTCGTCGCCGAGGTTTCCCTCCAGCGCCTCATGGGCGGTGTCGATCGACTCCAAAGAGCGCTTGAGGCATTCGATCTGTCGCGCCGTCGCGGCGTATGCCTCGTCGGCGACGCTTGCGATGCCGGTGGGGGAGGAAGCGCAGAAAAACGTCAAAAACGCGTCTTTAAGGGTTTCGAGGCCTTGTCGCTCGAGCGCCGAGACGGAGTAGGCGGGGACGTCCGGAGCGAGCGCGGCGAGCTGTTCCGGTGCGACGCGCGCGGGGAGGTCGGTTTTGTTGAGGACAATCATCGAGGGGCAAAACGCTTTGCCCAAAAAGTGCATTGGAAGCTCTTCGCCCAGCGGTTCGTGCGCGTCGACGATCCACACTTTCACGTCGGCTTCCAGCAAGGCGCGCCGTGCGCGGTCGACGCCGATGCGTTCGACGGGGTCGCGCGTGTCGCGGAGGCCCGCCGTGTCGAACAGGCGTACGGGAACGCCTTTGTGGATGAACAGCCCTTCCAGGCAGTCGCGTGTCGTGCCGGGGATGGGGGTGACGATCGCGCGCTCCTCGCCGAGCAGCGCGTTTAAAAGCGACGATTTGCCCACGTTTGGCGCGCCGGCCAAGGCGACCGAAAGGCCGTTTCGCAACGTGAGCCCATGTTCGCATGCGCGAAGTGTTTCGGCGAGGCCGTCGCGGGCGGCGGCAAGTTGCGGCGCGAGCTGGGAGGCGAGCTGTGATTCGTCGTCCTCCTCGGGGAAGTCGAGCAGCACTTCGGCACGAGCTGCGAGTAGGGTGAGATTTTCGAGATTTTTTTTCACGCGCGCGGAGAGCTCCCCTTGGAGCGCACGCGTTCCCGCCGCGAGCGCGCCCGCACTTTTGGCGCGGATGACGCCCAGCACGGCTTCGGCCTGCGGCAAATCGATGCGCCCGTTTGTGAAAGCGCGGCGCGTGAATTCGCCCGCGAGGGCCGCACGGACGCCGAGCGAAAAAAGGGCTTCCAGGCAGCGCTGCGCGGGCACGATGCCGCCGTGGCAGTGCACTTCGGCCGACTCCTCGCCCGTGTAGCTCTGGGTGGAAAAACGCACGGCCAAAACTTCGTCGATCGGCGAGCGGTCGTGCGGCGCCGCGTGCAAATGTCCGTGGCGCAGCGTCCGAGCAGGAGACTGCGCCAGGCTATGCGGCGGGCGCGAGGGGACGAAAAGCCGGTCGAGGAGGCTGATACACCCCTCGCCGCTTAGGCGGACGATGGCGATGCCTCCCTCGCCCCACGCGGTCGCGACCGCCGCGATCACATCGTCCATCACGTTAGATCAGTTCTTTGATGGCCTGCCCCAAGCGGCTGATCCCCTCTTCGGTCTGCTCCGGCGTGGCGAACGTGTAGCACAGCCGCATGGCGTGCTTGCCGCCGTCCTGATTGGGGTAAAACGCCTCTCCGAGGACGAAGGCCACCTTCTTTTCGATCGCTTTGTCGAACAGCGTGCGCGTGAGCGTTTTTTGCAGCGTGACCCAATAGAAGTAGCCGCCGGCGGGTTTGATCCAGCTTGCCTCGCCTTTGGGGAGGTGCTTTTGCATGGCCGCTTCCATGTCGTCGCGCTTGGTTTTGTAGTGCGCGATGATCTGCGGCAGGAAGGCGTCGAGGTGTCCCAGGCGGCAGTATTCGTATACGAGCGCCTGGGCGACGCCGCTTGTCGTGACGTCGACGCCCTGTTTGAAGACCGCCATCTTGCGGATGACCTCCTTGGGGCCCGTGCACCACCCCACGCGCGTGCCGGGCGCCAGGATCTTGGAGAACGATCCGCTGTAGAGCACCCAACCGGGTTGGTTGCTTTTCGCGTCGATGGAGTAGATCGAGGGCTCGTGGTCGCCGTCGAAGCGCACGTAGCCGTACGGGTCGTCCTCGAAAAGCAGGATCTCGTAACGGTGCGCGATCTCCACGAGTTTTTCGCGGCGCGAGGGCGAAAGCGTGCATCCCAGCGGGTTGTGGAAGTTGGGGATCGTGTAGATGAATTTGATTTTTTTGCCCGCATTGCGCGCCGTTTCGATCTTCTCGGGCAGCAGGTCCACCTGCATTCCCTCCGCGTCGCACGGCACGGTGATGAACTGCGCTCCGTGGTTGTGCATATTGAGGAACATGCCCATGAACGTCGGCTCCTCCATGATGACCGTGTCGCCGGGGTCGATCAGGCTCCAGCAGAGGAGGTCGGATACCTGCGAAGAGCCCGATGTGATCAGCATTTCGTCGGCGTTCGGCGTGCGCCCCATGCGCGGCGCCGTCCACGCGCGCATGAACTCCACGAGCGGCGCGTATCCCTCGGTCGCTCCGTACTGCAATACGTCGCGCCCCTGAGTTTTGAGGATCTGTGCGGCTTCGTAAAATTGATCGACGGGGAAGTTGAGCGGGTCCGGCATGCCGCCCGCGAACGAGATCATCCCCGGTTGGCGGATGACGCTCAAGATCTCCCGGATGGGAGAGGGGCGAAGGGTTTTCGCGGTTTCGCTGAAGAGCTTCTCATATGCGCTCATGGTTGACGCCTCCTTGTGTTGTTTCCGTAAAAAAATATTTTACCTCTTGCGCGAACGCTGTCAAAGCGCGCGTTGACTTTTTGTCCAAGTCGGGGTATCGTCCCTTATCATTTCGCGCGGATTCTCGCGGATGACGAAAGAGGGTGGTCGCATGGAGCGCAAAAAAAACCAAAAAATTTTGCTTTCCGGCAAACGGACGTTTTCCCAAAGCGTCCGTAAAGGGACCCCTTTCCCTCGACCTCGACCTATTCAAGCCTAACCTCGTTTCCCTAAAAACCGAATTAAGAAATCTTAAAAATCACATCTAAAGCGGTCCGAAAAGACGCACGGCGTGGAAAGCGCGCAGTGCGGCGTCGGTCGCTTGTCTTGCCCCATGCAAAAGGGGAAAAATAAAAGGAGTGACTTGTCGATGAATCGCATCGATCGATCTGCTGTTGTTGGTAGAACTATCGGGTTGGTGGGCTTTGGGCATTTGGGGCGCTCGCTTGCGATCTCCCTCGTGGCAAACGGATTTCTCAAGGAGAATTTTCTCGTTTCGCACGGAAATAGCGAGCGCACAGCCGCGGCGCTTGACCGGCTCGGTTTCGCGTCTTGCCGCGTCGGCACGGAGGAGTTGATGCGGCGGGCGGATGTTATCTTCGTCGCCGTTAGGCCGCAAGATGTGCTGTCGTTGCCGTTCGCGGCACTGGGGAAAAGTTCCCATGTCGTCTCATGCATGGCGGGGTTGCCGCTCGCGTTGCTTCGCGCGATCCTCGAAGAGAGTGGTTCCGCGTGCGTGGAAGTGGGGCGGATGATGTGCAGTGGCCCGGACACGCTGCTCGCGGGGCGGGGAGTCGCGACGCTCTATCCGAGCGACGCCTGCCTGGAGTGCTTGCTGCGCACCATGGGGCTGTGGGTGTTCCCGGTCGCCTCGGAGGAGGAGCTCGACGCGTTCACCGTCGGGATCTGCATTCCGGCGATCCTGCTCAACGCGCATGTCCCGCATGGCGAGGCGGAAACCGCGATGCGCGGCATGCGGGAGTTCTTTCCGGTGTATGGACACTTGTGGCCGTGGATCGAGGAAGCCCTGCCGAAGGGAGAAACGCAGGGCAAAGAGACGCTCCTCGCGGGTGTCGCGACCAAAGGGGGCGTCACCGAAGCGATGGTCGCGCATCTGGCCGCAGGCGGTTCGTTCGGCGAGGCGCTGTGGCGGGGACTTGAGCGTGGGCGCGAAATGGCGGCCGCAGTCGAGCGCGACGTCCTCGCCGCCGTGAAACTGGCGGGGTGATTTTCGAACACGCGACAAGGGATAGAATCCTTGACAAGTCCCGTTTTCCGGGTAAAATAAATTGCTGCTGGCAATGGGGAATGGTGCAACGGCAGCACGCCTGACTCTGGATCAGGTAATCCTGGTTCGAATCCAGGTTCCCCAGCCAAAATTAACGCGGTCCCATCGTCCAGAGGCCTAGGACGCCGGGTTCTCAGCCCGGTAACAGGGGTTCGAATCCCCTTGGGACTGCCAA
>JAVBRL010000105.1:0-5248 GCA_031547985.1 Synergistaceae bacterium | reverse complement strand
CGATCGTCGACAACCTGGTCAAAAAGAGCGTGTGGTGTATCGGCGGCGACGGCTGGGCCTACGACATCGGCTACGGCGGGCTCGATCACGTGATCGCCTCGGGGCGCAACGTGAACATCCTCGTGCTCGACACGGAGGTCTACTCGAACACGGGTGGGCAGATGTCCAAATCCACGCCGCGCGGCGCGGTGGCCAAGTTCGCCGCGGGTGGCAAGCGGCTGGGCAAGAAGGACCTCGCTCTGATGGCCATGAGCTACGGCAACGTCTACGTCGCGCGCGTCGCGATGGGGGCGAACGACGGGCACACGGCGAAGGCCTTCCTCGAAGCGGAGGCGTACGACGGTCCGTCGATCATCATCGCCTACAGCCACTGTATCGCGCACGGGATCGCCGACATGAAGTTCGGGCTCGAACAGCAGAAGAAGGCCGTCGAGTCGGGGCACTGGCCGCTCATGCGCTACAATCCGGCGCTCGTCCTCGAGGGCAAAAACCCGCTGCAGCTCGACAGTAAGGACCCGACGCTGCCCTTGAAGGACTACGTGTATAACGAGGTGCGCTACAGCGTGCTCGCGAAAACGCAGCCCCAGGTTGCCGAGCGCCTGCTCGCCGAAGAGGAGAAGGAAATCCAGATACGCTGGAAGTACTACAAGCACTTGGCCGCGATGGATTACAGCGCGTAAAGCGCGTCGCGACCCGAAAACAAAAAAGTGCCCAAAATCGCGCCGATAGCCTGCGGACTACGGCGCGATTTTTTTTCGACCCGTACCTGCACTTCGGTTAAAAATTCCTCGCGCACGTTGGTCTCGTGGATGTCGATCTTGTACAGCTCGAACGGATCGCCGGCGATGTCGTAGCCGGATGCGTGGGCGTGCGCCAGGAGCTTCAGGATACATTCGGTGCTGCGTTCGGAACTGCCCCGGTAATGGAGCGACAAGTAGTCTCCGGCGGGGATCGAAAAATCGTACTCGGGTGCATCTTTTTCGAGTATGAAAAAGACCATGCGAAAAAGCCCGTAAACGCCCGCGTCGATGTCGCTCATGCGCTGGCGCGCGCCGATCAGGTAATTGCCGAGGGCGTGCATTTTATGTTCGAAACGCTGGTGGAGTTTGCTCAAGGCGAAGTCGATCTCCTCGTCGCTCGAGACGTCGGCGTCGAGTGCGATGCAGTGGCGCTCCCGCATGCGAACGAGCGCGATCGTATCCGCGCGCACGCTCTCGTACCCCGCAAGTTCCTCGATGCGTTCGCGGATCGAACGCGTTTTTTCCTGGAGCTCGCGGATCTCGCGCTCCATCAGGCGGGACTCCTCTTCGAGCAGCGACAGCGTGCTGGCGAGATTTTTTTGGTCCAGGTATTCTTTGATGCGTTTCATGGGAAAATCGAACTGTCGCAGGTCCTTCACGACATTTAATCGGTAGATGTCGTTCATGCCGTAAAGCCGGTAACCGTTTGCCGCGCGGCGCGGCTTCAGGATCCCCAGCTCCTCGTAATAGCGCAGCGAGTCGGCTCCGATGCCGAACAGGCGCGAGATCTCTTTGATCCGATACCCTTCTTTTTTCATTTTCATCGCAGTGGCGACCTCCTGGCGAATAGAGGGTTGACCTTGGTATTGTACCAAGCTTTAGAGTGGTTTCGTCTGGAGGTTTTGACGATGAAGCAAACGAAAAGCGCGATGAGAAATCGATTTTTCGAATATGCGGTTCCTTCGGTGTTGGCCATGTGGGTCTTTTCGTTCTACACGATGGTCGACGGATTTTTCGTGGCGTGGGGAGCGGGGCCGATGGCGCTTGCCGCCGTCAACATCGCCATGCCCTTCGTCAATTTGATTTTCGGGCTGTCGATCCTCTGTTCGGCGGGCGCGTCGACGGTGATTTCGATCTATCTCGGCAGGCGGGAGGCGGGGCGCGCCCGGCAGGCGTTCATGACCAACGGAGTTTTTTTGTGTGTTCTGTCGGTGGCGATGACAATCGCGTGCCTTGTCTTCATCGATCCGCTCGTGCGTTTTTTGGGGGGCACGCCCGCACTTTTCGCGGACGTCAAGACGTATCTGCGCATCATTGTGTCGTTTACCGCGTTTTTCGTCGTGGCGTACTACCTGGAGGTCATGGCGCGCGCCGACGGATTTCCAAAGCTCGCGGCGATCGCCGTGGTCGTCGCGGCCGCCGCGAATATCGTACTGGATTATCTGTTTGTGATCGTCATGGGGTGGGGCGTCGCCGGGGCCGCGTACGCGACGGGCATTGCGCAGGCTCTCTCGGCCATTTTGCTCGGGGTTCACTTCGCGGGGAAGCGCACCCGGCTCAAATTCGGCGCGTTTCGGTTTCGCTTCGCGGCTGTGGTGCGTGGTATGCGGTTGGGGTTTGGCGACTCGATCACGGAGTTTTCGGTCGGGGCGGTGATCTTCCTCTTCAACCACCGGATCTTGCAGGTGATTGGCGAGCGCGGCGTCGTGAGCTATACGGTCGTGGCGTATGTGACGACGCTGGTCGTCATGACGATGATCGGCATCGCGCAGGGCATGCAGCCGCTCGTGGCATCCTATCGCGGCGCGCGCGACACGGCCGGGTGCGACGCCATGCTGAAGCTCGCGCTGAAGTCGGCCGTCATCTGCGGAGTTATCTGGTCGCTGGCCGTCAAATTTTTCGCTCCGACGTTCGTGGCGCTTTTCATCAGTCCGTCGGCCGACCCGGTCCTTTGGGAATCGACGGTGGACGCGTTTGAACTCTACTCGCTCTCGTACGCCTTCGTCGGGATCGGTGTGGTTGCCGCAACGTTTTTTTCGGCGATCGAGCGCCCCGGTTATGGGGTCGTCCTATCGCTTGCCAGGGGAGTGGTCATTGTGGCGATCGTGCTTGCGGTTCTGCCAGAGTTTTTTGGCGCGTCGGGTATCTGGTTCGCCCCCGTCGTTTCGGAGTTGATCTGCGTGGCCGTCGCGGCCGCGCTGTTTCATAAATTGCGCGCGGACACGCGCCCGGAACTTCAAAACAGTGCGGAGCGAGCGTGAGCTGCAAGAGCGCGCTTGAAGGGCGCAAGCACGATTCGTAAGCGAAAATTCATCAAGGGCGAGAGGTTCTCTCGCTCTTTTTTTTCACCCTCACATGCCTAAAAATAAATATTTTTTTATTTTATAAAAATCTATTGACTTGCGTTTATTTCTGGCGCATAATGTCCGTCAATTTGAACTGAATAAAAGGACATGAAAGAGTGTATTTGTAAACTTAATTTAAGGAGGAGTTTTTGTGGCGAAAGCGGCGTACCTCGTATTGGAAAATGGTCGCGTGTGGGAAGGGAAATCGTTCGGAGCCTCGGGGCAGACGGTGGGAGAGGTCGTGTTCACGACCGGTATGACCGGTTACACGGAGTCCCTCACCGATCCGAGCTATCACGGCCAGATCCTCGTGCAGACGTTTCCCCTGATCGGAAATTACGGAGTCATGCGCTCCGATTTCGAAAGCCCGCGCCTTCATCCCAGAGGATACGTCGTCAGACACTGGTGCACGCACCCTTCCAACTTTCGCAGCGAGGGGGAGCTGCATTCGCTGCTGGCGGAAAACGGAGTCGTGGGTATCTACGACGTCGACGTGCGCTCGCTCGTTCGCGCGATTCGCGAACAGGGAAACATGAACGGCGTCATCACGGACGACCCGGCTCATGTTTGTGCGGAAAGCCTGAAACGTTACGCAATGAGGGGCGCGGTCGCGAGCGTTTCCGCGCGGGACGTGACGTATTACCCGCACGCTTCGAACGAGGCGCATTATCGCGTCGTGTTGTGGGACTTCGGCGCGAAGGAAAGCATTATCCGCGCGCTGGTCGCTCGCGGTTGCGAGGTTGTGCGGGTTTCGTACGACTGTCACGCCGAGGAGATCGCGGCGCTTCACGCCGACGGTCTTCTGCTTTCGAACGGTCCGGGCGACCCCGCCGAAAATCGCGGCGCCATCGAGGAGCTGCGCAAGCTCGCTTCCTTGCGGATCCCTACGTTCGGCATCTGCCTGGGGCATCAGCTGTTGGCGCTCAGCGCGGGTGCCCGCGCGGAGAAACTCAAATACGGACACAGGGGAGCGAATCAGCCTGTGCGCGACGCCCTGTTCGGCACGGTCGCGATCACGACGCAAAATCACGGCTACGCCGTGCTGCCCGAGAGTATCCCGCGCGGTTCGGCGCAGCTTCGTTATGTGAACGTCAACGACGGAAGCTGCGAAGGGATCGATTACACGGACATGCCCGCTTTCGGCATCCAGTTTCACCCGGAGGCCGCGCCTGGCCCCGCCGATGCCTCGTCGCAGTTCGAGCGATTTTTAGGTTTGATGGAAAAGGAGAAGCGAAAACATGCCGCGTGATGCGAATCTTCATAAAGTGCTTGTGATCGGTTCGGGACCGATCGTCATCGGTCAGGCCGCGGAGTTCGACTACGCGGGCACACAGGCGTGCCGCGTTTTAAAGGAAGAGGGCGTGAAGGTTGTGCTCGCGAACTCGAACCCCGCCACGATCATGACCGATTCCTCGATGGCCGACGCCATCTATATCGAGCCGCTCACCGAGACCATCTTGAAACGAATTATTGAACGGGAGCGGCCCGATGCGCTGCTTCCCACGCTGGGAGGGCAGACGGGGCTGACGCTTTCGATGCGCCTGGCGCGCGACGGTTTTTTGGACGCGCACGGCGTGCGCCTTTTGGGGGCGTCTCCCGAGGCGATCGATCGCGCGGAGGATCGCCGGCTGTTCAAACAGACGATGGAGTCGATCGGCTGTCCGGTGATTTCTTCCGAGATTGTGGAAAACGTTTCGGACGCCGTGCGTTTCGCCGAGGCGACCGGCTACCCTCTGATCGTGCGGCCGGCGTTCACCCTGGGCGGCAGTGGTGGCGGCATGGCCGCGGACGAAAGGGAGTTGCGCCGGATCGCTTCGGAGGGGATCCGCGTTTCGCCGATAGGACAGATCCTGGTCGAAAAATCGGTCGCGGGGTGGAAGGAGATCGAGTTCGAAGTGATGCGCGACCGCGTCGGCAATGCCGTGACGGTCTGCAGCATGGAGAATTTCGATCCCGTGGGAGTCCACACGGGCGACAGTATCGTCGTGGCCCCGGCGCTCACGCTGGCCGACAAGGAATATCAGATGCTGCGGACGGCGGCGCTCGATATCGTGGCTGCGATCGGGGTGGAGGGGGGATGCAACTGCCAATTCGCTCTCGATCCTCACAGTTTCGACTATGCCGTCATCGAGGTGAATCCGCGCGTTTCGCGTTCGTCGGCGC
>JAVBRL010000018.1:0-6238 GCA_031547985.1 Synergistaceae bacterium | reverse complement strand
TGACCGGCATCTGGATATCGAGAAGGATAATGTCATATTCCCCTTTTTCCCACAACGCCACGGCCTCCTGCCCGTTCTGGGCGAGGGTCGCGTTCACGCCCATGCCGTACAGGACTTCCCTGATGATCTCCTGGTTGATTTCATTGTCTTCGGCCAGAAGAATTTTCAGGGGGGGCAGCGCGTTGTCGGCCGCGTCAGCATCTGGGGTCAGGGGTGGGTTTTCCACCGAGTTTGCATCGCCCTTGCCCAGGCGCACGGTGAAGAAGAAGGTGCTGCCTTCACCAAGCCGGCTTTTTACCCCGATGGAGCCGCCCATCATTTCGGCCAGGGACTTGCTGATGGCGAGGCCAAGGCCCGTCCCCTGGTACTTGCGGGTTATGGACTCGTCGGCCTGTGAAAAGGACGAGAAAATCTGCTCCTGGTCCTTTTCGGCAATGCCCACTCCCGTATCTTTGACCGAAAAGAGCACCAGCACACTGTCGGGCGTTTCCGATTCCAAGGATACGTTCAGGTCCACGGAGCCCTTGTCCGTGAACTTGACCGCGTTGGAACAGATGTTGGTACAGATCTGCGCGAGACGCATGGGATCGCCGAGAAGGGCGTCCGGCACGTTGTCTTCCTTGTGGAACGTGAGGGAGAGGCCTTTTTCCCGGCTCTGGACCTGGATGATGTTGTAGACGGAACGGAGCATTTCGGAAAGGCTGAAGGGGGTGCTCGCCAGTTCCATCCTGTTGGCTTCCATCTTGGAAAAATCCAGGATGTCGTTGATCAGCCCCAAAAGGCTTTTGGCCGCCGCATCGATCCGCTGCAAGAACCGAAACTGCTTTTCCTCCGTTTTTTCGCGCATGGCCAGGTAAGTCATGCCGATGATTCCGTTCATGGGGGTCCGGATTTCGTGGCTCATGCGGGCCAGGAACTCCCCTTTGTACGCGTTCGCCTTGTTGGCCTCGTTCACGGCTTCTTCGAGCTCGAGCTTCGTCTTGCGCAATTCGTTCTGCTCTTGCGCCATCTCCGTCACATCCGCACTCACGATGATATAGCCGATTTTGCGCCCTTCCTGATCCGTCAGGTACGTCGCGCTGCCTTTCACATAGCGCCCCGTATCCGGCAGGTAAAGGACTTCGGCCTCGCGTCGTTCCTCGAGTGCCCGGATCGGGCAATATTTCGAACCGGCCGGATAGGCGCTGTTGTCCGCGTACGGACGCCCCAAAACCTCGGGCAATGTCTTGCCGAGATATTTCAAGCCATGTTCGTTCATGTAGAGAATCTTGCGATCCATGTCCGTGATCACAAGTGGCCCGCTCACGCTCGCCACCAGGCTGTCGGCCATCTCGTCGAACGAATCGGCGAGCGTCCCCAGTTCGTCCTTGATCGGCGCGTTGAAACGAAAATGCCGTTCGCCCGCGCGAAAACGCGAGATACCCGCGATCAGTTTCGTGATGCTGCGCGTGAAGATCGAGGCCATCCAGATGGCGATCAACACGACAAGCGCGATCATGACGACCACGGAGACACTGAGCTGCGTCGTCGTGTCGAGCAAGTTGGCCGCAATAGCTTGCTTCGTCTCTTCCGTCGCCGTCAGAAGGTCACTGTTGCTCTGAGCGATGAGCTCATCGAGGGCTTTTTCCGTTTCTTTGGCCGGACGCTGGAAATCGTCGAGGCCGGCGCCGATGGTCACGAAACCGAACCCCCGTTTCGACGCGCCGTATTGCCCCGTGTAGTAAGGAATGGCAGCCGCGGTCGTCAGTTTTGTCAGTCCGCTCCAGAGAATGACGAACGAGCCGGAGCCGCCTTCACGCGTCAGATCGAACCAGCCGGTGCACTGCGGCGCGAAGTTCAGGTAGCGGCCGTCGAGTCCCACAAAACCTTTCGCCGTCAATTCTTTCGCGGGCTTTTTATGAACCGATTGATCCATGAACGTCGGTTCTTTCTCGATGAAATCGGCGTAGCGCTGGCCGCTCGCTTGCCAAGCCGCGTAAACGCTTTCTTCGAGCCAGGGCACCTGCGGATCGCCCGTTTCGGGATCGTAGCCAACGATGGAATGATGGCGCGGGTGGGCAATGCTGCGGCATTTGTAGTCCCAGATGAAAGCGTAGTTTCCCTCGTAGGCACTTGGGATCTCCGTGTAGCGACCCTCCGTGGGCAGAAGATGGTCCGTGAACTCCATGATGTGATCGTGATCGAGCGCAAGCGTCACATAACCGATGATGCGGCCTCCGGCGGCGACGGGCGTCGCCCAGCGAACGATCCCCTGAAAACGTTTCCCATGTGGATTTTCCATGCCGGCGTACGCTTCTTTTTCCGGTTCGAAGAGCAGGCCACGTGCAGCGGTGTTTTCAGGCGTATACATCCCGATAAACCGCGAGGGGACGTAGGCGCCGATGACATCGGATACGTAGATTTCGCCTTTTTTAAGTTTCTTCAGCTCCGCGAAATACGTCTCGGCCCTCACGTACGTGTTTTTGCGATCGGCGACATTCCTAAGCTCGCGACTCATGCGCGGGGACGTAATGACCTTGACCCTCTCGTTTCCGTCGAGATCCACGAACGTCATCTCCAAATACAAGGGGCGGCTTTCATATTCGAAGGCGTCGGGAGGACGATAGTGAAAACTCAGGTCGTTTTCCCAGTTGGAGGACGAAACAATGTCGGGAGAAGCGAGTTTTCGTTTCGGGATCCACGATTTACCGTCCGGGGCAAGAACCCAATCTCCCGGCTTGACAATTTTTTTGCGGCAACTGGTGAGGAAACGTTGATAGGCATCCGCGTCGGGTTTCATGGTGGACGCGGAAAGAACGTCGTCGTCGCGTTCGTACAAAAATTCCGCCACGCGGCGCGCCGTATCGGTGCTCATGCGTTCGATATCTTCGGTGGCTCGGTCGTTTAGCGCCGCAACGGCGTCGTCGACCGCGACCTTTCCCATATACGAAAGCGCTTGATTCGTTTTGGCGGCCAATTCAGCTGTACGCCGCCCCAACTCCTCACCCAGCAGGTCGAATTGTCTCCAGGCAATGAAAGCGAGCAAAACGAGCGGGATCACCTTGATGACCACGAAGATGATGATCAGCTTCGCACGTATCCCAAAACCCAGCCGCGTCAGAAAGTTTTCCAGGAAAAAGCGGACGGATCCGAAAATTTTTCTCATACCTCTCACCCTTTGCGGAGCACGACAAAATTTTACTTTGCCGCACCGGCACAAACACATCCAAAATTCCAAGAGATATTGATTTTGTCAATTATTATAATAGGAACACATTGAAAACGAAACACCCGCTCTCGTGCAAGCGGGTGGCAAAAATGATTTCACATTTCAAATCTTCGGGTTTGCCGGCTCGCTCGCCCTAGAGATCCTCCAGCGAAAGGATCGTTCGCGCCACGTCAGGATTGGGGTTCCTTCGCAAGACGCTCTCCCGTAGCGTCTCTCCGTCGCTATTTCGTGTGTCCATCAAAAAACCGGCCTGGGCCAATCGAATGAAAATGTCCGGATCGGTCTTGTCCGCGAGCACGTCGACCAGCAACTTGTCCGCGTTGGTGTTGGAAATTTCCAGCCCCACGTCGAGCAGCGCCTTGATCATGGCTTCTGGGTTGTGCGGGTTACAGGCCGCGTGGTACAAGACGGAATTCCCGCTCATGTCCCGCGCGTTGGGGTCGGCTCCTCCACGTGCGAGGCGGTCTAGGACATCGGGATTTTTATTGCGTCCGGCGGCGTGCATCAGCGCCGTGAAACCCGCACCATCCTGCCGGTCCACCGATTTTTCGCGTTGCAGCAGTTCACCGGTGACGGTCGCGTTCTCGTTGAAAGCGGCGGCGTACATCAAGGGCGTTTTTCCCTCGAGGTCCGCGTCGTCAAGCCCGGCCCCCGCCTGAAGCAGAACCTGCAGCACCGCCCGATTGGAGTTCGTGGCCGCCGCGTGCATGAGGACGGTTCTTCCTCCCGCGTCGGCCGCACCGACGGCGGCCCCCGCGAAAAGAAGGGCGAGCGTGACGAGCGGCTCCTCGTTATATGCTGCGGCGTACATCAAGGGCGTTTTCCCCTTCGCGTCCCGCGAGTCCACCGAGGCCCCCGCGCGCAACAAACAATCCACTACGCCCGGCGACTCCGCATGTTCGGCCGCGTACATCAGGATCGTTTTGCCGTCGGCGTCCCGCGCGTCGACCGCGTGCTCCTCTTGCAGCAAAGAACGGATTTCGGGCAACGGACGTTTTTGCGCCAAGGCCTTCATCAAGGGGCTTTGAGAAGGATCTTCTTTCACGTCGCGGCGTTTTCGAACCGGAACGCACTCCGACGGCCGCACCGGCGGAGGCGAAAAACGAAAACCCGCCCCCATCCGACTCGCCACTTTTCTGTTCTTTTTGTTCGGGTTGAAAACCCGCGCGTAGTCGAAAGCCGTATAGCCGTGCTTGTCCTGCGCGTGCGGATCGGCCCCCGCTTTCAACAAAAGCTCCACGACACGCGGGTTCGAGTTGTAAGCCGCGGCGAACATGAGCGCCGTCACACCGTCGCCGTTGGGTTCGTCCACGTCCGCTCGCTCCGCGAGGCGTTCTTTGATCACGCCGGAGGCACGAACGTGTTTCGCGGCACACATCAGGCGCGTCCAGCCGTCGGGACTTTTCCACCATCGCGGGGCCTTGTAGGAGAGGAAAATTTCAACACAATCGCCGTCGAACTCGCTTCCGCGCCCCTCCCACAACACATCGCAAACCTTGACTTCCGGCCACGCGGCCTTGTACTGCCTTTTCGACGTCAACGCATCGTAAACGTCCGCGATCTGGATCACGCGGCTGAAACGATGTAGGGGACGCGAGGCGTTTTCCCGGGGATAGCCTCCGCCGTCGACGTGGCGATGATGTTCCCCGATCCCCTCGACGACCCCCGCAGGCAAGTTCACGTCTTTGACGATGTCGACGCCATAGGTGGGGTGCTCTTTCATCTGGTCGAACTCGAAATCCTTGAACTTTCCCGGCTTGTTCAGCACGAGATCCGAAACGCCGATCTTGCCGACGTCGTGAATCGTGGCGGCGAATTGCAGATCCTCCAGCTCGGCGCGCGACATCCCTAGCCAGGCGCCCAATTCGCCCGCCAGTTCCGCCACGCGTATGGAGTGGTTGCCCGTCGTGCTGTCCTTTTGTCCCACAGCGACGGCCATCGCGCGGATGATCCGAAAAAAAAGATCGCGGCGTTCGGCGATCTGTCTCAAAGCGCTATAGTGCAGATGAATCACGACGCTTACCGCATAGGCTGCCACACACCCAGCAAGCGGCGAAAAAAGAGGATACCAGTGGTGCGCAAAAATGAACGCGAGGACGACAGCCCCACAGAGAATGGATAAAAGAACGAGCATGACGCCAATCCCTTTTTGGGGGGGAAGAAACCCACACAACGCGGATAACAACACGAACGCAACGCCCCAAACCACATTCGCGAGCGCTCCCGAGCGCGCGAGCGAAAAGGGGCTCAGAAGCGACAGCAAACCGTTCATCACGAACTCGCTGCCGGAGATGAGGCGGTCACCCGTGACGGCGACGACGTCGTATGTCCCGGCAGCCGCCATGCCCACGATGACGACCGCGTCGCGAAACGCCTCTGCGGGCACCGAACCGTTCAGGACATCGACATACTCGTAGATCGGCACACGATTTCGAGGATAGTTGATCCAGAACGTGGCGTAGTTTCGTTCGGAGATCGTCAGTTCCAGCCGTTTCCAAGGGAAAAGGGCCACAGGGGGGTGCGCGCGAAGATCGACGGACAGGGGGCCCGGGGCGACGCGCTCGAGCGCGCTGTACGCGAGCGACGGAAATAAATTCCCCTCGCCGAGCCTCAAGCCCAAAAGCCCCTGGCGAAAGACGGAGTCGACGTCGCGTTCGGAGTTCACCGCCCCCACGGACAAAAGCGCCTCCTGCAAACCCGGCAGCACGGGCAGGACTCGAAGGTGACCGTCGGACGGCACGCCGTACGTGCAACCGATCACGCGTCCGTGCCTTTTGACCGACTCGATCAGGGCGGAGTCCGCTTCGCTCGACGAACGCTCCGTGAAAAGGATGTCGAGCATCACCAGGCGGCACGCGCGCAAACGGTCGATCAGCGACGCGTGCACGTTTCTTTTCCACGGCCACTGCCCGACCTCCTGGATGGAGCGTTCGCCGCCCAGCACAATGGCGAATTTTCCAGCAGGTTCCGGGACGGGGGTAAAACGCACGAGAATGTCGAACGCCCTTCGTTCGAGCTTCTCGAAAAATT
>JAVBRL010000061.1:0-4036 GCA_031547985.1 Synergistaceae bacterium | reverse complement strand
ACGCCGCCGGTGTAACGGGCCGCGCGGCTCGTGGGGAGGATGTGGTTCGTCCCGATCGTCTTGTCTCCGTAGGCGACCGTCGTCTCGATGCCCATGAACAACGACCCGTAGTTCGTCAGGTGGTCGAGGTAGTAGCGCTGGTCTTCTTTCTTCACAAGGAGTTCGAGGTGTTCCGGAGCCCACGCGTCGGCGATCTCGATCGCCTCGTCCCGATCGGCGGCGATCGTCACCGTTCCGAAACGCGACCACGATTTTTCGGCCACGTCTCGCGTGCCGAGCGTGCGGATCTGCTTGTCCAGTTCGTCCATGCAGCGTTGCGCGTACGTTTCGTCGAAGCAGACGAGGGCTAGGCCGCTGAAGGCGTCATGCTCGGCTTGTCCCAGGATATCGCAGGCCGTGACGGCGGGGGGAACGCTTTCATCGGCGATGATCAGCACCTCGGAAGGGCCCGCCAGAAGGTCGATGCCGCACCGGCCGAACAGCTGCCGTTTCGCTTCGGTGAGGAATTTGTTGCCTGCTCCGCAGATCATGTCCACCGGCTCGACCACGCCCATGCCGAAAGCGGCGAGCGCGAGCGCCGGGACGCCTCCAAGGATGAAAATTCGATCCGCGCCGGCTTTTTTCATCGCGTTCACGGTCGCCGGGTAGTAGCCGATTCCCTTTACGGGCGGAGTGAACGCGTAGACGTTTTTCACTCCCGCCGTTTTCGCGGGAATGATACTCATCTGCGCCGAGCCGAAAAGCGGGTAGCGGCCGCCCGGGATATAGGAGCAAAGCGAACGGACGGGAATGTTTTTGTGCCCGAGCACGGCGCCGGGGCGAACTTCGATCTCGACGTCGCGGAACATCTCCATCTGTGCCCTCGCGAAACGACGGACGTTGGCCTGGCTGTACTCCGTATCCGCGAGGATCTGCGGGTCGAGTTCGCGCACGGCGCGATCGATCTCGCCTGCCGAGAGCTCGAAGTTTTCGGGGTTCCAGTCGTCGAATTGCTTGCTGTACTTGCGCACGGCGTCCATGCCGTTTTTTTCCAGGTCGCCCAACATGCGTGCGACGACCTCGACCGTTTCCGGATCCTGCTCGAACAATCGGTGCTCGCCGTCTTTGAAAATTTTCATGAGGTTTTCACTCCTTTGAATAGTGTTTGGAGAACGGTGTTTGGATAGGGGCTTTTGGCTGAAGATACCCCTTTGGAACGTCGAATGCAAGTGCGGCGTAGGGTGTAATATCGTGAGATAAAACGCGTCAAGGAGGGTGATGTGCATGTCCTTTTATAGTGTCGACGAAAATTGCGTCCGGTGCGGGCTCTGTTCGCAGCTCTGCCCCGCCGAAATCATTGAAACGGCCGTGGATGGTGTGCCGTTCGTCGCGCCCACGAACGAGGCGCACTGCATCCGCTGCGGCCAGTGCGTGTCGTACTGCCCGACGCGCGCCTGTTCGCTCGAGTTTCAGCCGTCGTCCGAACGTGTGCCGGTCGATGCGAAACTGATGCCGACCCCGGAAGCGTGCGAGACGTTCCTGCGCTCGCGCCGCAGCGTTCGCCGCTTTGCCCAGGAGCCGCTGCCGCGCGAGGTCGTCCTGAGGATCCTCGAGACGGCCCGCTACGCCCCGACGGCCTCAAACAGGCAGCTCGTACGCTGGGTAGTCTCCGAGACGCGCGAGCGCACACGCGAAATTGCGCAAAAGGTGATCGACACGTTCAAGGCCCGCCTCTCGCGGCGCGACCCCGGCGACAGCTTCGCGCCTTATTTGGTCGAAGTTCTCAAAAAATGGGACGCCGGGCACGAGATCATCTTTCGCGGTGCGCCCAACCTGGCGATCGCGCTGATGCCCGCGGACAATGATTTTCACGTCGACGCTGCCATCGCGCTCACGTACCTGGAGCTCGCCGCGTATGCCAACGGTGTGGGGTGTTGCTGGGGAGGCTTTTTCACGATCGCCGCGCGTGAAAATCCCGCGTTGCGCGAATTCGTCGGCGCGCGCCCGGACGAGGCGATCGTCGGCGCCCAGATGATGGGTACGCCGGCGCTGGGCGCGAGCAGGCTGCTGCCGCCGCGAAAGCGCGTCGACGTAAGCTGGATATGAGAGGTTGCGACGTAGGCGTCGTCCGGTATGGCGCGGGCAACCTGGGAAACGTGCTGCGCGCGCTGCGCTCCCTGGAGTTGAGACACTCGCTCCTCGAAAATCCGGGTGACATGAGCCACCTGGGCGCTCCGGCGCTTTTGCTGTTGCCGGGCGTCGGTGCCTTTCCCCCCGCCATGGCGGCGCTGGCCGCCTCCGGCTGGGCGGGCGCGCTCGAAAAATGGGCGCGCGCCGCTCGGCCGCTGCTCGGCATCTGCCTCGGCATGCAGCTTTTGTGCACCGAAAGCGGCGAGGACGGCAGGACGCGTGGGCTGGGGTTGATCGAAGGAAATGTCGAACGGCTCGCCGGCGTGCCCAAAGTGCCGCACATGGGGTGGAACCGTGTGCGCTGGACGGACGAGGCGTGGGCAAATACCCCGGAGCAGGAGTTTTATTTTGTCCACAGCTACGCTGTCATGAATTCCCCGCACTGCGTGGGGTGCACGGACGTGGATGGCGTGAGTTTTTGCAGCGCGTTGCGTTGTGGCAACGTCGCGGGTTTTCAGTTTCATCCGGAGCGCAGCGGCCCCGAGGGCGTCGCGTTTCTGGGGCGCGCGTTGCGTTTCATGATCGGGGAATATTCGAACCCCGCGAAAGGAGCGCTCTAGAGATGCTCGCCAAGCGGATCGTGCCATGCCTCGACGTCAAGGACGGACGCGTCGTCAAGGGCGTCAACTTCGTGAACCTCAAGGACGCCGGCGACCCCGCCACACTCGCCGCCGCCTACATGCGCGAGGGCGCCGACGAGCTCGTCTTCCTCGACATCTCCGCCTCGAACGAACGCCGCTCGACCATGCGCGCCTGGGTGGAAGCCGTGGCGGACGCGCTGTCAATTCCATTCACCGTCGGTGGCGGCATCGCTTCGGCCCGCGACGCCGTCGATCTCGTCGCGCTGGGCGCCGACAAGGTCTCGCTCAACACGGCCGCTGTGCGCCGCCCGGAGCTCGTTGGCGAGTGCGCCGCCGCGCTGGGCGCTCAAGCCGTCGTCGTCGCCGTCGACGTCAAACGTGTGAGAGACAAGTGGCGCGTTTTTATCGAAGGCGGGCGGACCGAGACGGATCTGGATGCTTTGGAGTGGTGCGTTCGGGCTGTGGCCGCGGGCGCGGGGGAATTGCTCGTCACGTCGATGGACCGCGACGGTACCCAGGACGGCTACGACCTGGAGTTTTTGAAAATCGTCTCGCGCGAAGTGAGCGTGCCCATCGTCGCCTCCGGCGGAGCCGGTTCGATGCGCCACGTGCTCGAGGCGTTCGAAGCCGGAGCCGACGCGGCGCTTGCGGCCTCCGTGTTCCACTTCGGGGAGATCGGTATCGGGAGCTTGAAAAAATATCTGCGCGAAAATGGGGTGCGCGTCAGGATCTAAAGACGCGGGCGTCGCCCGCACCCACCAGGGGGCCTCGCCCCCTGGACCTCGGTCCCAAAAACAAAAAATCAAAAAATCAAACCGAAAGATTCTTGATGCCGAGCGTTTTGTTGATCTTGTCCTTGAAAAGCGATTCGAGCTTCGCGAACAGCCCGCCATAAGGTCCCTCGGCTTGCCTCAGGCGCGGGTCGCTTCGGTCTTCGACGCCGTTTTCATCGGTCGAATACGTCATGATCCCCACGCGCGTTCGTAACTGGCCGCGTGAGTTGGGTCGGCTTTGCGGGTCGTTCATCTTCTGGATTTCGTCTTCGGAAAGCGTGCCGCCGTTTTGCAGGCGGATATTTCGTTCGATTTCCTCTTCTTTGGCCTGGCGCTCTCGGGCGATCTGTGCCTGCAGCTCCACGACTTCCGTTTCGCTCAGCTTCTTTTTGTCGAACGCAATCGTCGGTTGCGGTTCCGCGCGGTTCGCCTGGCAAAACACCGCGAACTCCTCCCGCATGGCGCGCAGATCGACGAGCTGCTGCTCGATCTTTTCGGTCCCTTCTTTGGCCG
>JAVBRL010000132.1:0-9505 GCA_031547985.1 Synergistaceae bacterium | reverse complement strand
TCCATCCACGACAACGCCCGCGTTGAAATCGAGGTTATCGCGCATCCGCTCGTAAAGGGGCGTGTTCGAGGCCACTTTGATGACCGGGACGATCGGGTTACCGACGCACGTCCCGCGCCCGGTCGTGAAGACGACGACCTGACAGCCACCCGCCACCATCCCCGTGATGGATTCGACATCGTCACCGGGTGTGTCCATGAAGATCAGGCCGCGCTGTGTGGGGGCGGCGGCATAGTCCAGCACTTCCATCAACGGAGAGCGACGTCCCCCTTTTTGCATGCACCCCAGGGATTTTTCCTCGAGCGTCGTGAGTCCTCCCGCTTTGTTTCCGGGGCTGGGGTTGACGGAAGCGATGTCCACGCCCCCCTCGATCGACTCGTCCTCCCGCAGTTTGACGACGCGCAGGAAATCGTCGCGCACACGTGGGGAGATCGCCTTCGCGGCGAAAAACGCCTCCGCACCGATCATCTCCTGCGACTCCGAAAGGATCGCCGTCCCTCCTTGTTCGATGAGCAGATCGCTCGCCTCCCCCGTGACGGGGTTGGCCGAAAGGCCCGACCACGCGTCTGACCCGCCGCATTCGAGCCCCAGGACAAGGCGCTCGAGGCCGAGCTTTGTGCGTGTCTGGGTCGAAAGTTCTTTCGCCATCGACAATCCCGCGCGACACGCTTCTACGATCGCCTCGCCGTGCGAAGCGTACGCGTCGAGGTCGATATACTTTACGGGTTTGCCTCCGGCCGCCGCACGGAGCGCGATTTCCGCCCCGTCGACCTGAGCGCACTTCAGGCCCACAACAATGCATGCCCCCACGTTCGGGTTGCACGCGAAACCGCAAAAGGTCCTAAACGTCTGCTCCGCGTCCGAGCCGATTTGCGAACAGCCGTACGCCGACGAAAACGTCACGGCGCCGGGCAGTTCGTCGGCCATCCGCCGCGCGACGACATCAACGCACTGGGCCACCGAAAGAATCAGCAAATGATTTCGGACCCCGGCGCTCCCGTCCGCCCGCGCATAGCCATAAAAAAAGTCGTTCATTCGCGATCCCCCCTGCCGCGCAGCCCACGCATATTGTGCACGTGCACGTGTTCGCCCACATGGATGCAGGCGCTTGCCGCACCGATGATGGCGCCGTATTTGACGATTTCGGCTCCCGCCTCGAGGTCGCAAAGCGCGATCTTGTGCCCCGCCGGGATGTCGGACAGGGCCACGAGTTCCACCGTAGGCGCTCCCGGTGCGGCGTCGATCGCGACGGTTTGGCCGCGCGCAACGTCCGTGAGCATCACGGCGACATTGTCCTGGAGAGCCACACGATAGGCTTTCGCAGCCATCGGCTTACCGCCCCAGGAGGAACAGCGAGATCGACGGAACGTATGTGATCAGCATCAGGTCGACCAACATGATGGCGATGAACCAGATTAATTCCTTCGAAATACTTTCGATGCTCTCTTTGGAGATGGCGCCCGCGACGAAGAGGTTGATCCCGAAAGGCGGCGTGCAAAAACCGATCGCCAAGTTGACCGTGAGCACGACGCCGAAAAGCAGGATATCGTACTCGATCGCCTTCAAGACAGGGATCAAGATGGGGACGAGGATCATCATCGCCGCGATGTTGTCCACGAAACAGCCCACGATGAGCAAAAACGCGTTGATCGCGAGCATGATGACGATCGGGTTCGTCGTCATATCGAGCACGGCCTCGCACAGCATCTGCGGGATGCCCGCAACGGTCAGGAAGTAGCCGAACGCGAGTGATAGCCCCACGAGGAACTGCGTCGCCCCGTTGATGATCGAGGCTTCGCGCAACGCGTCGACAATCCCCTTCCACGAAAGCTCCCGGTAGATGAACTTACCGGCAAAAAGCGCGTAGACGCAGCCGACCACGGACGCCTCCGTCGGCGTGAAGATCCCGGCGTAGATACCGCCCAGGATGATCACGGGCACCAAAAGCGCCCAAAACGCGTCGAGAAACGCCCGGCAAAAACTCCCGAACGTCGGCGCCACAACGTTCGTCGAGCTCTTGTAACCCCGTTTTTGGGAGATGACGTACACGACGAACATCAAGCTGAGCCCGACTAAGACCCCCGGCATGATCCCCGCGATGAAAAGATCGCCGATCGACTGCGACGTCAAAACGCAATAGACGACGAAGGGAATGCTGGGGGGGATCATCACACCGATCGTGCCGGCCGCGGAGGTAACCGCCGCCGCGAACGCGCCGCTGTAGTTACGCTCCTTCATGGCGGGGATCATGAACGATCCGATGGCCGAGACCGTCGCGGCCGCCGAGCCTGAGATGGCCGCGAAGAACATGCACGAGACGACCGTCACCATGCCCAAACCGCCCACGACGAAGCCCACGAGGTGCTCCGCGAAGTTCACGATGCGCCGCGAGATGCCGCCGACGCACATCAACTGCCCGGCGAACATGAAAAACGGAATCGCCAGAAGCGGAAAGGAGTCCATGCCCGCGAACGCCTTTTGCGCCACCACCATCAGCGGGATATCCGTGTAAAGCGCCATGACAAGCGCCGTGGCGACGCCGACCGCGATCCCCACCGGGACGCTGAGCAGCAGGAAAAAGATCAACACCGCAAAGAGAATGATCGCCTCGGTCATTTTTCACACGCTTTCTCAGGCGTGCGGATCTCCCGGACCGTATCGCGGACTTTGCCGATGATTCGAATCGTCATCAGCGCAGAACCCACCGGCACCGACGCGATGGGAATCCACATCGGAACTTGCATCGCGGCGGAGTGCTGGCCACGTTCGAAAATCATCTGCAACAACGAAAACCCCTGCACGGCGAGCAACACGGCGAACGCCCCCCAGCAGAGATACATGAACAAGTTGACGTACGGCAGCGTTTTTTTGTTGAAAAAACCTAGCAGTGCCGTCACGCGCAGGTGCGCGTCGATCTTGACGCAGTAGCTGGCGCCGATCCAGGAAAGCCAAATGAAGCAGTACCGTGCCAACTCCTCGCTCCACGAGAGCGAATTCGAAAACACGTAGCGCAAGACGACCTGGGCGAAGATGAGAACGGTCATGAAAGCCAAAAGTGCCATGCAGAAATATTCTTCAAAATAATCGAGATAATTTTTGCGCATCTTGCAAACTCAGCCCCCGATCCAAAAAATCCTAAAAATAAAAAAGGGCCCGGTGCGTTTCGACGACGGGCCCCTTTTGCGAACGGCTTCTTTTATTTTTTCTTGCTGTACGAAAGGATCAGGTCGACCAGCTCTCCGCCGATCTCATCGCGGAACTGTTGGTAGACGGGAGCCACCTTGTCCTGGAACGCCTTTCGCTGCTCCGGCGTGAGGTCGTTGACAATCATGCCGTCTTTTTTGATCTGCGCCATCGCCTTGCCCTCTTCTTCTTCGAACATTGCCTGCTGCGCTGCGCAATAGTCGGCGAACGCCTTCATGACGACCTTCTGGTTTTCGGGCGAAAGCTTGTCATAGAACTTCTTGCTCATGATCATGACGTCGACGTCGCTCTGGTGCCTCGTGAGCGAGTAGTACTTCTGAACCTGCTGCAGCTTAATCTCGTTGATGATAATCGCCGGGTTTTCCTGCGCGTCGACCGTCTTCTGCTGCAGCGCGGTGTAAAGCTCGCCGTAGCTGATCGGCGTCGGGTTCGCGCCGAACGCCTTCCACGTGGCGATGGCGATCGGGCTTTCAAGCGTGCGGATCTTGAGCCCCTTGACGTCGTCCGGCTTCGTCACCGGACCGCGGTTGTTCGAGATCGAACGGAACCCGTTGTCCAGGAAACCAACTCCGATGATGCCCACCGGCGGCAGCGTCGCGAAGATGATCTTCCCCACTTCACCGTTGTACGCTTTGTAGAAAGTCTTCTTATCCGAGAACGCGTATGGCAAACCGATGCAGTCGAACTTGCGCGAGAAACCCGACAATGCTGCCGCGTTGACCTGCGCCGCTTCGAGAGACGCCATCTGCAGACCCTCGATCGCCTCGCGGTAGCTACCCAGAACGCCACCGCCGTAGATCTCGACTTTGATCGCGCCCTTCGTTCCTTTTTCGATCTGCTCTTTGAACATCTTCTTCATCAGAACGAGGTTGAAATGCGAATCCGGATCGCCCATGGAGATCTTCATTCTAATGGGAGCCGCGTAAACGGGAGCGCAAACGAAAAAGACCATCACCACAACCAGGAGCCAAGCGAAATTTTTGATATGTTTGATACGGTTCACCGACAACAACCCCTTTCATCAGTTCGATGCAAATTCGATCCAACGTTTCATTGCCGCTAAAACTCTTTTAAAAGTTTTTTAAGCCTCTTGCCCCCCTTCCCGTCTGTTAATACCGGATCATCGCGCCTTCAGCCGCCGAGGCGGCCAGTTTCGCATAGAGGCCCAGATACCCCGTCAGCTTTTCCTTGGGCTCCGGCCTCACCCACATTTTCAATCTCGAGGCGATCTCCTCCGCGGGAAGATCGAGCGAGAGCGTTTTGTTTTCGATATCGACCGTAATCTGATCGCCGTCGCGCACAATCGCGATCGGGCCTCCTTCGGCGGCTTCCGGGGAGATGTGCCCCACAAAGCAGCCATTGTTCGTGCCCGAAAAACGCCCGTCCGTGATCAGGGCGACCTTATCGCCCAGCCCCAGCCCGTAGAGGAGCTTCATCGCGTAGTACATCTCGCGCATGCCGGGGCCGCCCTTGGGGCCCTCATAGCGGATGACGACGACATCCCCCTCCCGGATCGCGCGCGCCATGATGGCCTCGTTGGCCTCCTCTTCGCTGTCGAAGACGCGAGCCGGGCCGGTGAAGTGATACATGTCTCGGTTCATGGCGATCGGCTTCGTGATCGCCGTGCCGGGTGCGAGGTTCCCCCGCAACACGGCAAGCCCCCGCGAACTCGCGAAGGGAGCTTCCAGCGTGCGGATGACCTCGCGGTCCGGCTCACCGTACGGATTGCGCCACGTGCGCAGGTTTTCCTCGACCGAGCGTCCCGAAACCGTCAGGCAATCGGCGTGAATGTGTTTTTGCAGTTCCCGCATGACCTGCGGGATGCCGCCCGCTTTGTAGAAATCCTCCATGTTGTACTTCGAGGCCGGGTTGACCTTAGCGATGGAGGGGATACGCTCGCTTGCCGCGTCGTAAAGATCCATCATCGTCGCCGCGTCGACGCCGATTTCGTGCGCAATCGCCGAAAGGTGCATCACGCAGTTCGTCGAGCCGCCGGTCGCCATCAACACCGAAATGGCGTTTTCAAGCGAGCGGAGCGTGACGATATCGCGGGGGCGGATATTTTTGCGAACCAGTTCGACGATCGCGCGGCCCGCTTCCTCGGAGGTCCGCATGCGCGCGGCGTACACGGCGGGGATCAGTGCCGTCCCGGGAAGCGACATGCCGAGAGCTTCCGCGACGCACCCCATCGAATTCGCCGTGCCGTAAAACGAGCACGAACCACAACCCGGCGCCGCAGTTTCCTCGAGTTGGTCGAGCGCCGCGCGGTCGATCCGTCCGGCCTGGAGCATACCCACGGCCTCCGAGACAGACGTCGCATCGCTCACGCGCCCGTCGAACTCCGCTCCGCCGAGCATCGGTCCGCCGACGATCATCACGGCCGGGATATTGAGCCGCGCCGCTCCCATCAGCATGCCGGGGACGATCTTGTCGCACGAGCCAAGCAGCACGATACCGTCCAGGCGGTGCGCCTGGACCATCAATTCGACGTCGTTCGCGATCAGGTCGCGCGACGGCAGGATATATTTCATGCCCAAGTGACCGCAGGCGATGCCGTCGCACGCGGCGATCACGCCGAATTCGACAGCGGTGCCACCCGCGCGGTAAATACCTTTTTTCACAAATTCGGCCACGCTCCGGAGATTGTAATGGCCCGGAACGATTTCGTTCCACGAATTGGCGATGCCGATGATCGGCCCTTCGAGATCTCGTGCGGAGCACCCCATCGATCTATAAAGCGCTCTGTTTTCGGTGAAAAGCAGATCGTCCAGCACGTCGGCGCTACGATATTTCACGAACCTCACGCTCCTTTCACCGGCAGCATCTCCGGCGCGTTCAACAAGCAGACGATCTTCGCATCCGGTTTTTCGCGCAGGATGAGTTCAATGGCTTCATCTGCGGACTCGAAGCGCAGGAAGGCACCGTTCGCCGTGTCACTCATCGGCAACCCCTCGCCCAAGATCGCCACGCGCGCTTTAACGAAGAGTTTGCGGTCGCCCAGAGCGCACGCGATCGCGAGCGCTTCGTCGAGGTCGTCGTCTTTGACGCGATTGAGCTTCTCGATCAGGACATCGGGAGACTCTCCCATCGCGTCGAAACAGCTCGGGTGTTCGCCGCGCCCCTCCGGCATGCTCGCCACCATCACGGCCAGCCCTCCGGGGGCGACGACGCACTCCATGGGGTGAAACGCCTTGTTCGCCTGCCAATAGCACGAGTGCTCCGGATACGAGCAGCCAAAAACGAGATCGGCTTGAGGAATCTCCACGCCCTGCACGGTGACGGCTTTTTCGATCCCGGCCCGATGGGCGGGAACCGGCGCGCCCGCAACGAGATCGACGATCTCGCCGTCCGCGTTCAAGATCGTGTTGACGATAAAGCGAAGCCCCGCGATCTGCGACGCTTCGTCGATCTCCGTGCGCGCCTGGTTTTCGATCACGCCGATGCCGATCTCGGGGTTTTGATAGGGGAGCATATGCGTCGCCAGGATCGACGGCGCGCCGCTCACTCCGGGGAGGACCATCTTGCCGCCGCCCCCCCAGCCGCAATACGCGTGCGGGATGATCGATCCGACGGCGATCGTGAGGTCCGACCACCCCAGAAGCGGGTTCACTTCGATCGGCGTGCCGTACTTCGTGCGCCCGAACGAGAGCGTCTCGCCCAAGTAGTCGTGCAAGACGCACTCGTAGCGCGCGAGCGCTTCGGAGCCGATCTTCGCGATCTGCTCCTCGCGCGTCATGTCGCGATGCGTGCCGGCGGCGAAGAGGATCTTGATGTCGGCGTCAGTACGCCCCGCTTCGTGCAAAATCCGCGTCAGCGCCGGAAGGATCTGATACACCGGCGTCTGGCGCGTATTGTCGTCGGAGATGATCAGGATGTTGCGGGCGCTTCGCGCGAGTTCCGACAAGGACGGCGAGGCGATGGGTTTCCCGAGCGCCTCGCGGATCGCCCCGTCCAGATCCTTCAGGGGAGCCGCTTTTTTCGAAGAGTACGCCCCCGCGAAATTTTCTTCGGGGATGTTCGCCTCGATAAAGCGGTCCGTACCGTAAGGCAGTTGAATTTTTATTTTTTTCCCGCTTTTCATAGCGTCTTCCCGATTCCTTGAGAGCGCGCCTTTTTGTAGATATGGTGCGCGATCACGATATCGAGCGTCGCGAAGCCCACCGTCTTCATCACCGTGATCTGATTTTTGTCCGTGCGGCCGACGGCGCGCCCCAGGATGAGGTCGCCGAGCTCACCCGTGATGTTCTCTTTCTTGAACACGCCTTCCTCCATGGGAATCAGCAGGTCACCTGCCTCGGACATAATCGCTTCCGTGTTGTCGATGAAGATGCGGTCGGCCCGCGTAATCACCGTGCTGTCGAGCTCTCGCTTAAACGGCATGTACGTGCCCACGCCGTTGACATGCACGCCCTGCTTGAGGCGACGTCCGTCGAAAACGGGATTTGTCGTGGTCGTCACGGTCGTGACGACGTCGGCTTCGTCGACGGCGGCGTCAGAGCTTTTAGCCGCGACGAGCTTCGCCCCGTGCGCTTCCGCCAGCGGCGAGACGCTCTGGATAAACGGCACGATCCGATCCGGAAAGAGGTCGAAAACGCGCACTTCCTGAAGCTTGCGAACGGTCAGCATCGCTTCAAGCTGCGAGGCCGCCTGTCCGCCGGTGCCGAAAAGCGCCCCCACTTTGGCGTCTTCGTTCGCGAGCAGCTCCGTCGCGAGCCCCGAGACGGCGCCCGTACGCATGCGTGTGAGCTCCGTTCCGTCGATCAGGGCGTTGACGAGCCCCGTCTCGGGGTCGAGCAGCAGGACGGTCGCCCCCACTACAGGGAGTTTTTTCTCGATGTTCCCCACGAATGTGGAGACGATTTTGACCCCCACCTGCGGGAGCGAGGAGACGAAAGCGGGCATGAACGACGACACGCCGCCCTCGCAGACGTCGAAATTGATTCGTACGGGCAGTTGCGCTTTACCTTCGGCCTGGATGACGAAAGCCTCCCGGTCCGACTCGATGGCGTCCCTCATCGTGATGACTTTTCTGATCTCTTCCGCGTTGACGATTAACATCGAAACCCCTCCACCTTAGGCTTTTTAATGAATTAATTCGACTTGTTGTCCAGCGCCTCGAGCGTCTTTTGGACCGCGATTTTCAGCGTGTTCTGCATGGCCGTGCACGTGAGGTAACCGATATGCGGGCTCGTGATCAGGTTTTCGATCCGGCACGGCTCGAACGACGCGATCGGCTCCGTGTCGAACACGTCGATGGCGGCCCCGGCTAAATGCCCGTTCTTCAACAGCTCGTACACGGGTTCGTATGTCTCCACGATGTGCGACCGCGCCGTGTTGATGAAAAACGCCCCCGGTTGCATGCTCCGGATCAGTTTTTCCGAAACGATTCCCTTGGTCGACTCCGAGACGTTGATGTGCAACGAGACGATATCGGACGTGCTCATCAGCTCCTCGAGCGACACGTAGCGGACGTCGTATTTTTCCTGCAGCTCCTTCGAGGGATAGAGGTCGAACGCGATGACACGGGCGCCCAGGCAAGCGGCTTTCCGCGCGACGAGCGAACCGATCGCGCCCGTTCCCGCGACGCCGTATGTGAGTCCCGAGACCTCGATCCCCTCGAGGCCTTGGGAGCGCCAATCGCCTTCGCGCATGCGGCGGTCCGCTTTGCAGATCCGTCGCGTCAGCGCGAAGGCGAGGCCGATGGCGTATTCCGCCACCGTGTTGCTCCCGTACCCTGGGGTGTTGTAGAGTCGGATGTTCTTCGATTTGCAGTATGCGGCGTCGATGTAGTTTTCGTACCCCAGGCCGTAGTAAACGGCGATTTTGAGTTTGTCGAGGCGGTCCAATAGCGAATTGGGGATGCGATAAATCCCCCAGTAAACGATATCCGCGTCCTTGATTCGCTCGTAAAGCTCCTCTTCGGACGGCACCGGCTGGTCCGAATACGCCTCGAAGACAGCACCACGAGCTTTGAGCGGTTCCAAGCAATCCAGGCAGGAGTCATAGGGGAAAGCGAAGATATCCTGGTCCATCGAGACGATTTTCATACGAAACCCCTACCGTTTCTTGTAGACGACGAAGACGATTTCGACGTTCGCCCCATCGACCAGGCGCGTCACCTCGACCGTCGCGCGCGCCGGATAGGGAGGATTGAAAAAGCTCTTGTAGACGGCGTTCATCTCGGAAAATTGGTCCAGGTCGGTGATGTAGATACGGGCGTTCACGACGTCGTCGAAACTGAGCCCCTCGGACGCGAGCATCGCGCCGGCCGTTTCCATGGCGAGCTTCGTCTCCGCGGCGA
>JAVBRL010000058.1:0-4090 GCA_031547985.1 Synergistaceae bacterium | reverse complement strand
CGGCAACGCCCCCTTTTTTACTTCATTATAAACTCGAAAAACCCCGTGTGCTGCGAAGAGCACCGGGGTTTTTCGAGTCGATCCGCGAAATTTTTCCTAGAACGGCCCGAGGTGAATGAACGTCGCGACGATCAGCCCGACGGCGCCGATGCCCATGAGCATGCCGTAAAGGGGCAACACCCATTTGAAGTACGTCGAGAACTCTATCTTGGCCACTCCGATGTAGACGATCAGCGCCCCCATGGTCGGGATGATCAGGTTCGTGAGCCCGTCGCCGAGCTGGAAGGCCAACACCGCCGTCTGGCGGGTGAGTCCGATCACGTCGGCCAGAGGCGCCATGATCGGCATCGTCACTGCGGCCTGGCCGCTTCCCGAGGGGATAAAGAAATTGATGATCGATTGGATCACGAGCATCCCCAGCGCCGAAAGCGACGACGGGATCTGTTTCAAAGGAGACGAAAGTGCGTGGATGATCGTGTCCAGGATCTGCCCTTTCGTCAGCACGACCGAGACGGAGCGTGCGAAGCCGATGCACATGACGCCCGCGAAAATCCCGGCGCTCGCGTCGGCCATGGCGTTGCAGATCTTGTAGTTATCGAATCCCGCCACCAGTCCCGCGGCGATGCCCGAAATAAGCCAAATAGCACCGATCTCGGCGAAGCCCCAACCCCACTGCATCGGACCGACGATCTGCAGACCGATCGTCGCGAGCAGCATGACGGTGAGGATCTTCTGACGGCCGGTCATGCGCTCTTTTTTCATCTCCTCGAGATCGAAGGTTCCCGCGCTGGCGGAAGGGTTGACGAAACCGGAGATGCTCTTCGACGGGTCGGCCTTGACACGGGCGGCGTAGCGGAGCACATACCACATGGCGACGGCGCATATGGCAAGCCACAGGACGACGCGAAACGCCATGGCCGAATAGACGGGCAGCCCCGAGATCCCCTGCGCCACCGCGACGGTATAGACATTGATCGGCCCGATCGCGAACGACGCGAACGTGGGAATCAGCGCGAGCGCGAGCCCTGTCATGATATCGCAGCCGCACGCGAGCGAAAGCGCGATCGTCATCGGAACGAATGGAATATGCAGCTCGAACGCCCCCATGGCGCCACGGATGGCGAAAAACGACATGATGGCGGTCATCACCAGGACATAATTGCTGCGGCAGACCTTGAGCAGCCAGGCGATCATCATGCGCAGCGTCCCGCTTTGCGTGTAGATCTCGGTCGAGGCGATCGTAAACCAGACCATGCACATGATGGACATCGACGCCGTCAGTCCCTCGATGATCGCGACGAACCAGCCCAGCGGCGTGACGGGGGATTGCGCGATGTATTGGAACGATTGCGGGTCGATGACCTTGCGCCCCGCCACCTCAACGCGCGCGTACTCGCCGGCGGGCACGATATAGGTCATGATTCCAGATAAGATGAGGCAAAACAGGATGATCGTCCATACGTGGGGAACGCGAAACCCGCGCTTCTTTTCCTTTGCTTCGACTTCCGGTGCGACGCTTGACATGCAAAAACCTCCTCTAAGAAGTTATAAATGATTTATTTTTACGACGCCGTTTCGCGCGGTAAAAATCAGACGATGATGTTTTTGTATATGGATCCGTCCTGCATGATGAGAAGGAGGTTTTCCGCGTGGTTTTTGAAAAGGTCGATGTCGTCCGCGGGGTTTCCCTTCACGACGAGAATGTCGGCGCACTTTCCGGCCTCGATCGTCCCCGTTTCGTCCAGGATACCCATCATCTGGGCGTTCGTACGTGTGAAAGCCGTAATCGCCTTCAGGGCGCCCATGGCTTTCGCCTGGTAGGCGACCGCTCCCGAGACGTACTGGGTGTTTTCCCCGGTCAGGTCGCTGCCGCCACAGACGGGCACACCCGCTTCCATCGCGTGCCGAATCGCTTCGTAACCGCGTTCGCACACCGCGACGAATTTATCGTAGATGAATTTCGAAATGAGTTCGCGGCTTTTTTCGATCACGACCTCGTACGTTATCTGCGTGGGAACGTGGTACATCCCCTTTTGCGCAAGCAGGCCCGCCGTTTCGCGCGTCATCAGGTTTCCGTGCTCGATCGTCCGGATACCCGCGTTCGCGC
Organism: Synergistaceae bacterium; assembly: GCA_031547985.1. Lineage (GTDB taxonomy): Bacteria > Synergistota > Synergistia > Synergistales > Synergistaceae > JAVBRL01. Next base: position 1,983 of record JAVBRL010000058.1, on the reverse strand, counting down.
TCAGGACAATGCTCTTGTTCGAATAGGCGTGCGCGGCCACATACGTCCCCACGGAGTCCGCCACATCCGCAACCGCCTGCAGCTCCGAGAGTGTATATTGCGACGCCTCCGGCCCTTTCGAGGGGCTCGCGCAGCCGCCGCCAACCATCACCTTTAAAAAATCCGCGCCGCGGCGAATATTTTCGCGCGCGACCTTCAAAACCTCCGGAGCGCCATCGGCGAGCGTCGAGCGAAAACCCATGGGCGGTTCGCAGTACGTGCGCACCTCCGACGCGAGCCGGTCGTCGCCGTGTCCCCCCGTCTGCGCGATCGCGCTGCCGCAAATCTGGAGCTTCGGCCCCTTCATGATCCCCCGTTCCTGCGCCTGCTTGAAGCCGATATCCGCGCCGCCCAGGTCGCGCACCGACGTGTACCCCTGATCGAGCGCCCGCTGCATATTTTGGAACATACGCGCCGCCATCAAGCCCGGCGCGTTTCGCCGCGCGAGATCCGCCACCTCGATCTCGACGAGCCCCAGGTGCATGTGCGCGTCGATCAAACCGGGCATCAACGTGTTGCCCTTACAATCGACCCCTCTCGCCGCCGCGCAGCGGATTTCGCCGTCCGCGACCTCTTTGATCCGCCCCCCCTCGACGAGAACGGAAACGGGATACCGCGGCTCGCCCCCATTGCCGTCGATCAATGTCGCATCCTTGAAAAGTACATATTCCACGCTTCATCCTCCTTCCGCTTCGCGCGAGACATTTCGCACGCGAGCAAATAATATATGATGCACGATATCGGGTGATTAATTTCACATATCATACATGATGCATTACAATTAGCAAGGCCTCCGCGTCAATTCAAAGAGACAAAAAAACCCGGGCGCGAGAACGCGCGCCCGGGAGTTTTCGCAAAACGTGAATCCCATAATTTTATTCAGCGAGCGACCGCAACTCCTCCAGTTCGATCCCGCAGTATCGTTCGGCCGGTTTCCCGGGAACGATGATCGCGTTCACGGGGCAAAAGGCGACGCAGCGCTGGCACGATTGGCAATGGTCGCCGATTTTCGCTTTGGCATCTTCCAGCAAGATATTTTTTTCGGGGCAGAGGTCGCGACAAAGACCGCAGCCAATGCATTTCTCGGGGTCGACCGCGAGTGGAAAAATTTTGTAAAACGTCCGCCATGGCATCTTCGTGTGCGCAAGCCGCGCGAAAAAAGAAGCCAGGAATCCGCCGCCACCCCAAGAGCCCTTTCCTTCGACAAGATCCCGCGCGTATTTTTTCATCGCACCTGCGGCGATTTCGGCGAGCTTGCGATTTTTTTCGACCGGAATTTCTTTATTGGCGTAGTTCGACGGCATGGAGACAATCTTCGCTCCGATGGGAACGTACCGCTTACGTCCGAGCACGCGGCGGATCGGCCCTTCCATGCCGAGCGCGAGCCCGCCCATCGTGGCGAGAAAAAACGCCTCGCGGCCTTCGCCTTCGGGTAGCGAATCGATGAATCGCCACGCCGTCGGATAAGTGGAAAAACACGCGAGGGGCACCGCCAGACCGATCGCCGCATGGGCCGGCGGAGCGAAACGCTCCGGCCGGTCCATGGAAGCGAGCGAGACGGTTTTTCCCAACCGCCGCAGCTCCTCCGCCAAAGCGCGCGCCACGCGAAGCGTGGTGCCCGGTCCGGAAAAGATCGCGATGACGACGGTTTCGCTTTTCATTTTAGGAATCTCTTATCAGCCGAGCTGCCGCACGACGTCAATGACCGTTCCGTCGCGCCATTCGACCACACCGACGATCCGGTCTTTCTGTACAACGGGGTCCATCGGTCCCGACATCTCCGACGACATGCGCACGAGCTCTTCGATCGAAACGAGCGGCACGTTCTTCGCCTCTTTGCACGCATCGATCAGGTCGGCGCGGCGCGGGTTGATCGTTACTCCGAACTCCGTGACGAGCGCGTCGACCACTTCGCCCGGCGTCGTCACACAGTGGACGCGATCG